>JBILMN010000160.1:0-6450 GCA_044375465.1 Oligoflexales bacterium
CATGGAGACTCAGGATCCACTATCGGTCTTTGTTGTCATGATCCATGAGCGCTATGTTGCATTCATGATTAAGGATATCAAGGATGTCTGCATGGGCCCGACCGCCATCGACACGACCGTAAAGGATCGTCCCGAAATTCTAGGTTGTGTTGAGATCAATCAAAAAATTGTGTCCGTATTGGATATCCCTGCGATTCTTGATCGGGCGGGCATCTTAAAGAGCCTGGATCCAGAAAATCGTTTGCGCGCATTTGCCTACGGGCCAGGCAAATCCAGCTCTTCACCAGCGAAGACACTTGAGCAAGCGGTGCCGGTTGAGGAAGCATTGCCCGCGTCGCAGACGAGCTTTACAGGCGATGGATGGGGTATTTTCTGATTAAAACCTTCAGTGATTTCGCAAAAAATAATTAAACATGAGTCATCCCCCGTTGTCTTCATCACCGTTTATTTGGTGAATTGCGGATAACTCGGGACTCGCATTATATAGCGCATTTACGATCGTTTGCCATGATTGCCTTTTGCCATTTAGTAGGCGTGAGATGATTTCAAAATCCTGCTTGGCTCCAACACTAAAATCAAGGCCAATGCCCGCAGTGATAATATCTAAATTTTTTGATCCGTTGCGGTCTCGCGAGGACTTTTTAAGGTCAAAATAAATTTTGTTGTAGTACGCGTAGGTTGAGCAACCCTGGAAGGCAAAAATTTGGTATTTATTTTTGGGCAGCCTTAGCGGGCGGCCGAGGATTTCGGCAAAATGATCAGGAGAAAAAAATCCGCCAAGTCCGGAATGGCCGTCATAAATCAGGATGTCCGCGGAGTCACCGCCATCCGAACCCTGGCCCTCGAGGGCGTCGATCGCAACTTTGTCAAATTCTTCGCTTCCTGGCTCAAGCAGCCAGACGTGGAGTTCTAGTTCGAAGGATCTCCGATCTGGAAATTTGAAAACTTTGTGTTTTGCATCATTCGTGGTTTTGTCAAACCCATTTTGAAGCAAAAGATTGATGAAGTTTGTGTACGATGTGCGTCCTAGATCGCCCGAATTGAAGTTTTCATCGATACCAAACATCACGACAGCTTTGAGGTTCTTGCCATTTTGGTTGTCTCCGTATAGCCGGTCATATTCAGGCAGAGTCTTGGTTGTGGAGGGACGAAGCTTAACCCTGGCAGTGACCGATTGCAGTGTTTGCTCGTTCAATGGGCAGTTTTTTTGGAAGGGGTTCCAAAAGTACCAGAAATCTCCTTCAGAGTTGTAATGACGATCGGTACAAAGATTTGTTGAACCGTTTGACTCAAAACCCTGAGAGTAAATTTTTTGCGGGTCCTTTGGGAGTATAAATTTGAGCTGAAATTCACCACCAACTTGAGTGCCCTCGGGAACGAGAGCTTTGTGGAGAGCGATCCGATCGATATAGCGGTAGCGTAGATTGATCTCTGATTTGGCAGGTAAATTTGAAACACTCAGTAGGTCAAGTTTATAGTCATTTGCGATGACCGCAGGGTGTTTCTGGTAATTGGGATGCGTTGTCAGAGCGCCAAATATATGTTGCACCTGAGCCAGCGCGGCAAGGTTTAATTGATTTCTTGCATCTTCGGATTTGAGGACATCATTCAGATTCTCTGGTTTTTTAAAAGGAAGATGGACGATGACATCTGATTCGAAGGCCATATCACCTTCACGGCTGTCTTTGCCATAGAATTTGAGATCACTGTCATCAGGATTGATGCGATTCAGCATGCGGCATGACGCTGAGGTTATGATCGCTAAATAAAGCAGAAAAAGACGCATATCGTATTTACCTCACATGATGTTATCTCACGGTGCTTCTGATACCAGGGAAGCGATTGCCGAGGCCGATGCGCGGGTGATTTTTTCCATATAAGACCAATTGATTTTCTGTGTGGAATCACAGCTCCGGTGATAGCAGGGATTGCTGTCGCCACCGAAAAAATTTTGACTAATGACAATAGCGGGGCGGTCGTAGTCCCAGAAATTTGCATGATCACTGCGGTTTGTGCATGCGTGAGTTTTGTTTAGAGCAAGGCCCTCTCTCTTTATCGCATCCGTCACGGCTTGCGTGAGAGTGGCCGAGGTGTTTTCATTGCAATCGATGGCGTGAAATGCTCCGTCGTCATCGCTATCGTATCCTGTCATTTCCATATTTATCACGGAGACTCTGCGGATTTCTCCGGTTTTGCTGAGCTCACGCACGTATGCACTGCTGCCTAAAAGTCCCCGCTCCTCTTCGTCAAAGGCGACAAATCGGATCGTTCTCGTAAGAGGCACACGAGCGATGGCGCGCGCGATACTGAGAGAGGATATTACGCCAGAACCATCATCATCTGCTCCTGAGGTCTGAACGGTATCCATATGTCCAGATACAATCAGAATCTGGTCATCAACAGGTTTTTGAGCCTGCTTCTCAGCGATAAAGTTGATTCCGGAGCCGTAACGATGCTCCGTTATGGTGAAACCAAGCTCCTCGTAAACAGACCTGAGCCAAAGTCGCGCTTTATTCTTCATGTCCGCTGAGGCGCGATGGGTCAGAGTAAAGGTCTGACCGTTTACTGTGATTGGTTTGGCTCCTGATAACGACTCCAGGTCCTCTTTGATCCGGACGGGGTCAATGGATCGTGTGATCGCATGAAAATTTTTAGCCTTGGCCGTAAGGATTGTCGCGCCCGCGGATAAAGGCTCTGGGGTCAGCACATTTTGAATATCTACCGGACGCGGATGGGCCTCCTCGCCAGTCGCTTTGGTGAGCAGGTAGGCCTCCCGAAGATCCCTTGCCTTATGGACAATCAGTCGCCCCGCTCGGTAGAGCTCTCCCTCAATCGCCTTATTTGGTTCCTTGGTGAACTCAGTGACAAAAAGATGCTCGTTACTTTCAAGGACAATATCGACTCCAGAGAGCTGTCCACTGGGCGGAGCGACCACAAGTCTTTGGCCCCGTTCATCTGTGGCAAAGCGGCCAAAAAAAGGACCACGGCTACGGGATGACTCAAGGCTAATGGTGATCATACGCTCATCGGTTTTGATAGCGCCGCAGGCGTTAGCCAAGAAAAACAGGATCACGACTGAAAACAGATTCACCGCCCGCATAAAATCCCCCTGAGAGTGGACTGCTTCATGGATCCAAAATATAAACCAAAACACAGCAGTTTATGATGTCTTAGGACCAATTATAGACGTTATGGTTATCTGCGCAAATTTAAAGTGTATGTTCGTTTTGACATTGGTTGGTATCGACGACATCCGGGGAGGCTGCGTCGATCATTGCGGTGAGTGGGCCTCGCAGGCGAGTTTCATTGGCGTTGAGGGGCGTATTTTGTGATGGACCAAATGTCTTCAGGTCTGACAAAAAAATGACGCTATCATGGGTAATTTTACGTGAATTGACTGAATGTTAGCATGCAGACGATAATGTAGCAGTGAGCGGATCAACATAAGCAGGCCCCTGTCTATGATTTTTGGAAGATTTTTACAGATGATTTTTTGGATCATCTTTTGGATCATCTTTAAGCTAAAAGGAACGGTTCTCGCACATGGCCGCTATCCCCAAAGAAGCGTTGGATGAATATATCGGTGAAACACGCGAAATGTGTGGTCGCGTCTCTCTGAATTTGGCGTTAGTAGAACAAAATCAGCACGAGCATGAGACGTTAAAATCAATCTATCGAGACATGCATTCCATTAAAGGAAGTTCTCATCTGTTCGGGTTCGGACAGATCGGCGAACTGGCTCATGCCATGGAGACAGCGCTGGATCCGATTCGTGAAAAAAATGTGCCGGTTGACGCTGAGACCGTGGACGTTTTATACGCCGGGCTTGATCTCATCGCAAAAATGCTACAAAGCATCATTACAAACGGCGGCGAGGATCTGAGCCATAGCGCCGAATTGACAGAAATTACACCTCGTATTTTGGCGATTGGCGCCCAAATATCTGAGAAGCGCGAACCAGCAATACCATTATCCGATCACGCCCGACCCGATCGTCGTGGGCGGGCAATGTCGGATGACTTCAGTCCAGATACAGGAACGTTAAGGATCCAAGTTGGTATCCTCGACCATCTCATGAATCTGATTGGTGAATTAGTGCTTGTGCGAAATCAGGTGCTTCAATATTCCAACCGGCAGGTGACAGGTGATCTCCAAAAAATCGCCCAACGACTGAATGTCGTGACGTCAGAGATACAGTTGGATGTCATGAAGACGAGGATGCAACCCATCAGTCACATCCTCACTCAGTTTCCCCGCTTAGTGCGTGACACATCTCGGGAACTCGGAAAACATGTGACCCTGAAAATAGAGGGTGCCGAGACAGAGCTAGACAAGGCTTTGATCGAGGCGGTGAAGGATCCCTTGACTCATGTGGTACGCAATAGTCTTGATCACGGATTGGAGCGACCCGATGACCGAAAAAAATCGGGCAAGTCTGAGACTGGGCAACTGCATATCCGTTCTTATCATGATGGTGGTCAGGTTGTCATTGAAGTGTCAGATGACGGTCGCGGTTTATCAAAAATGCGCATCGGTCGTAAAGCAGTCGAACAGGGTATTATTTCCGAGGAACAACTGGCTAAGATCACAGAGCGAGAGGTTCAAGCGCTGATTTTTGTCCCGGGATTTTCTACAGTTGATAAAGTATCAAATATTTCTGGACGCGGCGTTGGCATGGATATTGTCAAAACCAATATTGAACGTATCGGTGGTTCTGTGGATGTGCAGAGTGGTGCGGGTCTAGGTACAACGGTCCGGCTTAAAATTCCTCTGACATTAGCCATCGTTCCAGCAATCATGGTCGACGCCAATGGGCAATACTTCGCGATTCCTCAGGCGAAAATTATAGAGCTGATACACGTCGAAAATCGGCGTGGTGAAGGTCGAACAATCGAGATGTTACAGGGGAAGGCCGTTCTGAGGCTTCGTGGTGACATTCTTCCGCTTGTTGACTTAGCGGCTGCGCTGGGGTTGCGTGGTGATAACTCTTGCAGAGGAGGGGAGGGGCAGGAGACCAGTATCGTGCTTGTAAAAGGCGACTCTGGCCCTTATGGATTAATTGTTGACGGCATTGTCGACAGTTCCGACATTGTCATAAAACCTGCTGTTCAAAACCTCAAACGCCTCGGGATCTATTCCGGAGCGACGATACTTGGCGATGGTTCAGTTGTATTGATTCTTGACGTGGCGGATTTGTACAAAAAAGTTTCCTGTTCAGGAAACCACGGCTCTGCCGCTGCGTTAAATGCGAATCATGCATCCAGTGCTCGAGAAAACGGACGGAATCAGTTGACGGATTCCTGTGATTATCTGTTGGTTGAAACCGCATTGAATGGGCGCTATATCATGCCGCTTTGTATGGTGCATCGTTTGGAAGAATTTTCAACTGCGGCGATCCAACGTTCGGGAAACGTTGCCATGGTCAAGTACCGTGATGGATTTCTGCCATTAATAGATCTCGGCTCGGTTTTATCTGATGTTGATCATCCCGCAGAATACTATGATTCGTCCGAGTTTATGCAAGTTGTTGTGATCTCGAAATTAAATCGCTTTTTTGGCGTTGTGGTGAAGCAAGTGTCCGATGTTTTGAGGGCTTCAGCTAATATTGATTGTCATTTTGCTGATCGGCCAGGCATCATGGGGTCGATGTTGCATGATGGCAAGATTTTTTCGGTGATTGATGTTCACACGATCATAGATGTGGAAGTGCAAAAACTCGTGCAGACCCCTACGACAGATGACGAATTCTTACGTCAACAGGTGCAATCCAATACCTCCAACCTCAGTGTGGATCGGCATGAACAGCGTTCTCGACATAAAATTCTTCTCGCCGAGGACACGATGTTCTTCAGGCGTCACGTGAAGAATTTTCTCGAAAGCCAGGGCTATGAAGTAGTCGCAGTATCCAATGGTGACGAGGCCATTCGCAGTCTCGATGGTTCAAAAGCAAGGGACTATAGTCTGTTGATTACAGATATTGAAATGCCCGTTATCGATGGGCTTGAACTCACAAAGCTGATCCGAGCCCGTCATGATTTGCGGGACTTTCCCATTGTGGCCCTCAGTACAAAGTTTAAACAGGTAGACATCGACCGCGGTGCAGAAGCAGGTGTGACAAAGTACATTGAAAAGCTGAATCGTGACGAATTGCTCGCAAATATTGATCATCTAATGGGTATCGATCAGTTTAATCAGGAGGAGTGTTCAAAATGAATATGCCGGGTACAGATTCATTGACAGGTCAGTCTTCCAATCAATTCTCGAATCAATCGGCTTCGGGGCGTGAGGGCGCGGGTAAGAAGCTTCTTCAATATTCAACATTTTATGTTGCCAATCGCCTCTACGGTGTCGACGTGACGCGTGTACAGGAGGTTGTAAAACCCATGCAAATTACCAAAATCCCTTTGGCAGAGTCATTTGTTCAAGGGTTGATCAATTTGCGTGGGCAAG
>JBILMN010000161.1:0-6432 GCA_044375465.1 Oligoflexales bacterium
TGGATCACGTGACAGACGGTAACTATGAATTGATCGCTCTGCCACTGCGACTTCAAGGATTTGATGCCAGCCCCGTACGGGCCGTCTTGAGATCTTTGACTAAAACAGGCACTTGATCATAGCATTGCACCCGACTGCCGCCAGACTAGCGCCTGGCGACAGGGCGAGGTTTGACGATAATTTCGCGCCCCATCTGATCGAATTGACGTCCTGAAAATTTCGCGAAACCACCGGAGATATCCCGATCAAGAACCACAAATCGTTGGTCGCGGCACTCAAATCGCACCGTTTGACCGAGATTATTTTTTTTGCGGATGAAGCAACCATATTTCTCACTGAGAACTCGAACCATCACCCAATAGAGACGGTCATAGTCGGGTATGCGGCTACGCCTGGCCACAAACGCGGTTGCGTTACCGATTTTGCCGTAGACACCAACATCAAGGAATTGCGGGCGTTCCAAGGAAAAACCCGTGGCCAGACTGGCTCGATCGGGATCGGCCAAAATATCGGACGGCAGGGCCTCAAGGCGCGACCGCGATACGTTTTCTGGAATAAATCGCAGCCAATCCAGATGCTCACCATCAAATCGCGCGACAGGATCGACGACCTCTTTTGGCGATGCAGACCGTAACGCAGATCGTCCGCAAGCGGTAAACATCAGAGTCGAGATGATCAGAATAGCTCCCATCGCCATCCGGAACAAGGTACGACCTGGCCTAACCAACCCTGAGGCGACTAAGGTCATCGACACCTCCCCGTGGTCCAGACCCATGAACAAAAGCAAACTCTGCAACTAATTTGGAGAAGGCCAGCATCTGCTCGCGGCTCAACTCTGTGAACATAATACCATGAACCACACCAGCAGATGAAACATAGGCCCATCGAACCTCACCGACAAGTTCATCGATGCCCTCGTTTTTTAGCGCCGCGGCCAACCCTGGCTCCCGACTTTCCAAACGCATGGTTAAGGGCATCCCCCGCGAAAGCGCAGATTTAAGTTCTAGACTGAGCCCGCTACCGCTGAAATTGAGAAGACGCGCCTCACCGTGATTCGTTGTCACCGTAATGCGGTCGCTCTCGCGAATGATGAGCCTTTCATTGAGCCGCTGAAGCTGGGCGACATGACGGAACGCATCGATCGCTTTAGCTTTATCGTCCGGACGATCCGCAAACGGATCCACTTCAAAGGCATCCATAAGTTCAGCATGGTGCTTGATCTTAAAGACCTTGCGCTTGAATCTTCCCGCATTCATATCGAGCCCTTTAATGAGATCATAAGTCGTGGAACCGATCATGATCGCGTAGTTATCACATGCGGCCTCAAGCCGTTTTGCAAAATTCACACCGTTTCCAACGACGGTGAATTCGATCCGGTGACCTGAGCCGATATCGCCGATGTAGCAGCTCGCCGTATTCACGCCAATGCGTAATGGATAGATCGGTAGCCCCTGTTCGGCACAACGCAGGGTCTCTGTGAGACTTTGCTCCTGAATTGCGATCGCACAGCGCAGAGCACGTTCCGGATGATCGGTTTCGGTTTCATCAGACTCGAGTTTGTAGCCAAAATAACAAAGTAGACCATCGCCAAGGGTCTTATCAACAACACCCCCGTGCTGGTGCACAAGAGCCGTGATCTGTCCGAGAATATTTTTCAAATTATCGAACGCCAGCCGCGGCAGCATATTCTCTGAAGATAAGGAAAAACCAACCACATCCACAAACATCAACGTAACGACCCGCTCACGCGGCTCAAAATTCAAGCGATCCGCCTGTTTGATCATGCGCTCCATCTGCGACGGCGACACCGCTCCGTCCAGAGCGGCGCGAAGGGCTGCGGTTTTGCGTTCCGTACTGCGCACGCGCAGAATAAACACATGGGCACCGGTCACCGTCGCCGCAACCAACGGAAGGATGTAAGGAATCACCAGCCCAGCAAAAACAAACAATGATTCTGAGATGAGCATCGCCGCACCAACGCCAACCACCCACAGCTGCCAGTAACGAACACTTGGGAGCGTGATCGCCAGAAGCACCGACAGCATGGTAAAGACCACCACCAACGTTTCACTCATCATCACTGGCTGCAGCCACTGTTCAGTGAGTACGCTATTGATCATCGCTGCCATGTAGAGGCCACCAGGGATCCAGCCATAAGGGCTGGGACGCAGATCCACATTGCCCGTGAAGTAGAGAGGCAAAATCAGAACCACATCACCCTCTTTGACACCTGACGCTGCATAACCTTGCTGTGCTTTACGGATCAATCCATCCATCGAATAAATCGTCCAATGATTCCGCGGCAAAAAATTGACCGGCACGGCACCCAAACGGTCCAATGCGACTTTTTTACCGTTAACCTCAATCGATCCACCACGAAAGCGCACCGAATCTGCCACACTCATGGACATATGAGGAATCACCTGGTCACCGCCCAGCCACACAAAAGGCTCCACTTTATTTTCTGCAAACAGCTGAAAGTGACTTGCGTTGGCAAAAAATTCCGCAACCCCCTTTGATGGACCATAGGCAAACCATGATGCACGATCCTGCCACCGCGGCATGTGATCACCGCCCCATTCGTGACCTGATGTGGAATCTAGATAGTGGCTCTTCTGATACTGTTCCCCCGCCGTCGTTAGCGGGTCCTTGAAGCGGATCTCTGTTTCAGAAATAAAAGCGCCGGTGACGATCGGCACCTGAGATTGCTGCACCGTTTGCAGCAGTTGCCTTGTTTTGGCGGTCATATCGTCCGGTCGCGCACTAAACATCGCATCGATCAATACGATCTTGGGCTTTTGAACCGTAATCGCATCGAGCACATCCGCCCAAACATCAAGGCCGGGCATTGGCGTACCCAACATGCCAAAGGTCTGATCATCAATCGCGAATATCTTGAGGCGCGGATCCTGAGCGGGAGCCTTGCCCAGCAGATCTCGCAGACGAAAATGCATGGGGTCCGCGATTTTTGCCTCCAAATACGCGCCGCCCTGCGACCACGAAAGACCAAGAAACACCACCAACCAAAAAACGCCCACGGCCGCCACCGCCTGCCAGCGGACCTGGTACGTCTTCAGCCAATGTTGTTGCCCGGACCGTTCGTCCTCATGCGGCAAATCCATGGTGCTCCAATCTTAAATAAACCATTTGATTTCGGTTGTTACACCCGCACATCAAGTCTCAGGATCGGAACATGTTCGCGGTCTCGTGAATATCGATGATTGTTAAATCACCAAAAAAACAACGCTTTAAGCGATATTACCGACTTTTACCTGCGACAAAAATTCTGACAGATCAGTATGATTTTCGCCCCAATCAGACGAGGGGCCCCCAACGGGCACTGTCACATTGTCAAAATACCTGACACTTTGGCTCTCGTTCATGGGACGCCCATGGACGCGTCATCTCGGTAATCACAGCAATTTTTGCCACCGAAGGCCTGAGTCAGCCACCTGGCAAGGTCCTTGCAGCTTAGCCTTCAACAACAACATCACCCCACCGGGGCACTTTTGGAGGACTTATGAAAAACCACATCATCGCGACCATCCTGACAGCGACCTTTGCGGCGAGCTGCGCCATCAAGGTTCAAGTTAAGAAAGACGCCAAAAACAGCGCTCTTTCGCAGACCGGCAGTTCAATGAACGCCGTCGCTAGCCAGGACTTTTTGAAACAACTCGATGGCCTGCGCACCACAGCTGCTGACCTCATCATCAAACAGATGGCTCAGCGTGACTATGTCGGAGCATTTCGCAAGTCCGTTCGCACCTACCGCAAATTCATCATTGAGAAATCGGCGAAGCCGGTCCTCATTACCGATAGCTTCTATGAAGATGCATCCAAAGACTGTCGAAGCAGTGGCCTGAGCCTCAACGCCGACGATCATAACGAAATGCTTGGCATGATCCTCAAGACCGTGGTCCTTGCAAAACTAAGCGAAGCTGACGTTGGCAAACTCAACGCTGGCCTGCAAAAAGAAATGCAAGCCATCACACAGTTCATCACGATGGAACTTGGTGTCGACATCCAGGGAACCAGCAGCGCAACCGACGTCAATGGCATCAAGACCACAAAAGGCGACGTCAAAATCAAACTTAAGCCGATCGCTGGCGAGCAAATTGATGAACAAACGAAACATGATGACGATGTACAGGTTCTGACACTCAGCTTTGAGCGTGCCCTCGGTAGCGATATGATTGGCACGTTTATCTCCACCATGGACCTTGCCTACGATCAGGCGGGACAGATGATGGAAGCATCCGGCAACATCAATGTATCCCGCGTCAAAGACGGAGACCAGCACGTCCATAACGTGATCATGAGCATGGGCACCAAAGGTCTAACCCCATCTTACACACGCGAAATCATCGTCCGTGACAACCCAAGCGACTCGACAAAATACGAGTTCACCGACGTCCTCAATGCCGGATCGGCCAATGAGTCTCGTCACACCAGCGTGATCGACCTCAAAGCCGGAACGCAGTGCAAGGGCTCGATGCCAAAATCTGATCCAGGCACAAAATCAGACTCTGGCAGCAAGCCTGTGACAACGACAAAAACCGAGACGAAACCAACAACGATCGATACAACCAAATCACCCACTCAGTCGCCGATCCAGTCTCCCGTGCAGAGCCCAACCCAGGCTAAAGTTTCCGGCGCCAAATAAACTGAATCCAGACTTCCTCTGATGTTTGATTGTGGTTTGGGCTTTGATCCCTTCGGATCAAAGCCCTATTTGTTTGTCGTCATACTTGGTTAGGATTTCTTGCGTCGATAACGGAAACTGCGGAATCACCAAGGCACGCCTTTGCCGTCGATCTTTGGCGATGGTTCGCAAAAAAGCTGGACTCGAACCTGAGACGAAAAATCTGACCTTGGCCACCAGGAAAAACGGCTTTTTGACGTAATTTTAGAAAAATCTTATTAAATTTACAGGTAATTGTGAAATTTTGATTTTAAATTTACCTAACTAGACGCGAGGGCTTTTCAGTCTTTTAGCGGTATTTCTTGGTTGGTGACGCACGCGAAGACATCAGCGAAAACGGCCATTTTATTGGTCTTCATGACTACGGCGCAAGCCGTGACCAGGTCCAAACAGCCCCATCCCCCGAACCCTGCCTTTCAGCCCGCAATCGATCATGCAGCCGGCTGGCCCGCCCCTGCCAGAATTCATAGCGATCCGGAGTGAGACGGTAGCCGCCCCAGTGGGGGGGGCGAGGCACCACCGCTTGACCAGAAAATTGCTGCGCGCACGCGGCAACGGTTTGCTCCAACACATCCCGAGACGCGATCACCTGACTTTGCGGGGAGGCCCATGCACCGATCTGACTATCTCTGGGGCGTGATGCAAAGTAAGCATCCGATGCCCCAGCATCCAACTTTACGACCACTCCGCGAACACGCACCTGTCGCTCCAAACCTGGCCAAAAAAAATGCAAGGAGGCCTTGGGATTGCGGGTGATGTCTTGCCCTTTATCACTGTTATAATTTGTGAAAAAACAAAGGCCCGCCGCACTGGCGTCACGCAGCAAGACCGTTCTGCAAACGGGAAAACCCTCTGCATCGACCGTCGCTAGATTCATGGCGTTGGCGTCAGGAAGCCCCGCGCGCTCGGCAGCTTGATGCCAAGCAAGCAGCAACTCAAGCGGCGCTCCCGGCAAGTGCTCTTCCAGCAAGATCCCTTTGACAAAGTCGCGGCGTGTGTTTTGTAACGAGTCACTCACTATCCATTCCCCCACGTTAAATCGCCGAGCATCGCACCACTCAAACATGGCCCATGGCAGCTTATCATTGACGAATCCCCCCTTCCATACCACAATGGGCGCTCCGCAAAGGTTTTATCGCTAAGGCCTCGCAGGCAAAAGGAGCAAAAACTATGACCCCCGCCGCACCGATTCACGCTGCCATGTTCAAAACGCTCAGCCGGGTCTTGGTATCTGCCGCACTAGGCATGGCTCTGATCCACACGCCCGACGCGACAGCCAAATCATTTTTTGAGTACTGCCGCGCGCCGGAATCGGTGGCGCAAGAAAACACGGTTCTCGCCGTCATGGTCAAAATGCGAATTTTGGATCAACGAAACGACGACAATTGCCGAACAACTGAAGCACTTTTGCAGCAGCGTCCATTTCTTAATATCTGGCCAGATCCATTTGACCCTCCGCGGGGCCCGGCGAGCGATCTCAAACCACTCGAAGAGCAAACGCACCTGCGCAACCTTAGCATTGCTGGCAATGAAATTACTGACATCACGCCACTAGGTAATCTGGCGGAATTAACGCAAATCAATTTAAGCTTCAACCCTATCAGTGATATTAGCCCGCTGAAGCAGCTAACGCGCCTGCGCGAGGTCATTGCCGCGAAAACAAAAATCTCTGACCTGACATCTCTACAATCACTGACCGCACTTGAGTCCATCTCCTTCGAATACGCCGC
>JBILMN010000162.1:0-6398 GCA_044375465.1 Oligoflexales bacterium
GGAACACCCTAGCTTGTGAAGCGTCGCGGGTCGCGTAAACCTGATTTTGATCGATCACAGCCCCACGCCAGGACTAATTAAACCCCTGTAAAGTATCGAAAAATTGATATTTTTTGGCTTTTTTTTTAAGTTTTCTGCCACCACTCAGACAAATCCTTGAGGGAGTACACCCCCCCTCGATGTGGGGTCTATGTGCGAGGGATAGACCCATTCCTTCCACAACGCTTTCTAGGACATTTCGGTTTTTTAGAACAAGTCTTGTCGCCGATCACACATCCATCTATCTGATTACCGCTGCATGCTACAATCACGCGCCGATTATCGGAACCACCGATGATCGTCTTGCAAGCTTTTCTACGCAGCTAGGTGAACTCATGCATCAACAATGTCGGTTCGTCTTCGCATGGGTTGTTTTACCTAATCACTATCACGTGCTGTGCGACGTAACCAGCCTTGAATCGTTGTTCCAAGTTATTACCAAATTGCATGGCCGCACATCCTTTGAGTGGAATGGTGAAGACAAATGTCGAGGCCGACAAACGTGGTGCAAAGCTGCGGAAACAGCAATGAAATCCGAGGGGCACTTCTACGCATCTCGGAACTATGTATTGCATAACCCCGTGCATCACGGGTATTGTTCCAAGTGGACCGAATGGCCGTTCAGTAGCGTCGCGCAATATATTGAAGATGTGGGTCGCGAAGCAGCACTCCGATTTTGGAGTTCCTATCCACTTCATGACTTTGGTAAAGATTGGGATCCACCCAGTCTTTAGGTATGCGCACTCGCTGGTGTCCCGGCTTGAGCCGGTTGGTTCGATACCGTGCAGGAAGATAATCGCCTACTGGCCTACAACTTGATCAGAATGACGACGGGGCTTGCGGCCAAGCAGCAGTCGATCCTTTCAAGAGAGATCCGCTTTGTCTCGACGTCTCAGTTCATCCTATCCAACTGGGACTTGGCATGTTTTTCCATCTTGTATCCCGATGAGTGCATTCGCCGATTTCTTCGCTGCATATCGCAATGTCGAGTCGGTCGTTGACCTGGAAGATTCGAACCCAGATGCGTCAAACGCCGCAAGGACCAGTACCAGCTGATGATCGAACCTCGAGACAAATTGCGGTAGAGGCTCAGCATGGGAGATAACTCCTTTGAGTGAAAGACGCAGCCCGCCAAGTTATCCACACCCTTTTGGGTGTCTTTTAATTCAAAGCAACTCGCTCTGGCGACTGCCCTGATCGACAGTCCTGCCTCGCGAAGACGGATAATTTCGCTGATCATTTTTTGACCTTTTGGTTTGCCGTTTCTCTTTGATCCCATGACGTTTGCCCTCCCTTTTACGAAGGGTGGCTGATAGCACAGGGGTCTAAAAAATTGGCATCCCAATGGCCTCGAAGTGGCTCAATCTTTGGTGAAATAGGGTGGCTAAACCCCTGAAATCACCTGGCTCAAACCCGTGAAATAGGGTGGCTCAGTTTCGGTGAAATCAGGAGGCTCAAACTTGGTGAAATCCTTCCCGCATCATATCCGTGGCCATGTGGTCAGCGCCCGTGTCGGTTCCGCGCTGATTGAGATTTTTTCCAATAATGAATGTGTCGCTCGTCACCTGCGCCTTGCGGGATCAATTCGGGGGCGTTACTCGACAAAAAACGAACATCTACCGCCATCGCAGCAAGCAATCCTCGAAACTACCCCCCAATCGGTTATTTGTGATGCCCATAAAATTGGACCATGTACTGGGCAAATGATCACTCAAATCATCGAAGGAGCCCTACACCCCTTACGTTACCTCAGGAGATGTCAGGGAATACTGAGGCTTAGAAAGGACTTTGACTCTCAAGCCATTGAGCAAGTAAGCGAACTCCTTATTTCCATGAACCAATCAACAGCAACGTACGATGACTACAAAAAGCTCCTTCTGAATAAAGATCGGCAAAAAGCCCTAGCATATGCAGTTGCTAAGAGATCAGACAAAGCGTTTCTTCGCGGTCAGACGTCCTGGTTGCATTAACTTTTCGGAGGTTACGATGACAACAACAGAATCCCTTCACAGTCAACTGGTAGAACTCAAGCTTCACGGCATGCGGACGACTCTCGACACGAGGCTAAAACGAGCCAAAAAAGATGGCCTTTGCCACGAAGATTTCTTTGGTCTCTTGATACAAGATGAGCTCGATGAAAGAAGATCTACTAAGATCAAGCGCTTCGTCAAACGAGCCGCGTTTCGTCAGCCCGCAGTCCTTGAGCAATTTGACAACACAATTGATCGCGGTGTCGACAAAAGAACATTGAACGAACTTACATCGTGTCGCTTTATAGATGACGCCATCAACCTGATACTTATGGGGCAAACAGGCGTCGACAAAACATGCCTTGCAACTGCGATCGGCAATACAGCTTGCCGCCTCGGCTACAGCACACTCTTTTATCGAATGAACGCCCTCATCGAACAGCTTACACTCGCTAGGGCCAAAGGCACTTATCTGAATCTTTTAAAGCGCCCCTCGTCATGCGATCTTTTGATTCTTGACGACTTCGGCATCAAACCGCTCGAACCACAGCACTACCAGGATCTTTACGACGTCATCGACGAACGTGGCGAAGAGAAAGTGCTGATCCTAACGTCGCATATCCCACCAGAGGCTTGGAATGACGTCATAAGCGATCCAGTCAGCTGCGAAGCGATCACGGATCGAATCTCAACAGCGGCAATAAAAATTGTCATGCATGGGTCTACACAGCGAGCGCAAAAGAGAAACCGTGCGGCAAAAGACATTGACAAACATTGAGCCACTGTGAAATTACACCACTGGCGTCCCTTCGGTCCGCTGAAGCCGGTGGCTCAAAACCGGTGAAATCACCTGGCTCACATTTCTGAAATCCTGCAAGAAGGTCGGTGAATCGTCGAAAATATACTTAATAGCGCGCGACTTCAACATTGAGCCACAGGGGTTTAAAAGTATTATTTCAGCGATTCAAACCAGGACACCCATGGTACAGCCCATAACACCGTAATGGTGAAAACGATGGGGGCCCAGTTAAAACAAAGAACAAAATCAGCACTTTCCAGACATCCTGCCTGATTTAACCCGGCAAGATGGAAGTAGCCTAATTGATCTAATTACAAAAGCATAACCCCCACCTGGCGATCTACCAGGTGGGGGGTTATGCTTTTAATTACTTGGAAAGGCGGGCTTTGTTCACAAAAGCCTTGTACTGGCTGCCGCCTACGGCAGCCAAAATGCCGATAATACCGACCACAACCATCAACTCAACCAAGGAAAAACCTGATTGCTCATTGTTGGGCCTAAGGGAAATGAAAAACAAGATCTTCACCGCTGATATGATTTATTCACTTAACATACGGGCGTTTTGCCTAAAAGCGGCAAAACAAACCGACCCTAATTTCGAGATCATTCGCAGATAGCACCTTGGTTCATATTCGGATATTTCATCTCATAGGACTTTCCAAGAGAATCAACGACCAGCGTCTTGCAACCAGACAGGGTAACTTGCGTGGAGCTCCCTGTGGGATAATAGGAGAGAACAAATCGAACTCTGTACTCCCCTTCTCGAAATACGACCTCGGACCACACTTTGTCCGATGGCGGTTTGGTAGTCTGAAATTTAATTACTTTAGACCAAGTCTCACCCGGGCGCTTTATGTCAATGGTGGTATATCCCATCAGCGTCCACGGATATTCCAAATTAAGGAAAGCATACTCTAGAAATCTCACCACATGAGTACGCCCCGATCCCAACTCCATTCCATGCTTGGTCGAAACATAAGCGCCCGCTACACCCGTCATACTCCATCTAATCAGACGTCCCACAGTTTGCTCGATGGCTTTGGAGAACTTTGTTCTCACGCGTCCACCCGGGAGATCATAACTATAAGCTAGCGAACCGTCAGAAAAGCGCCCCTCCAGCTTAGTTGCTTCCAATGGATTCGCATCGAAATCATAGTAGTCCCTAACCACCGTCGTGCTACAGGGTTGTGCATCGGCGATCGTCAGATCAAAGGTTTTGGCGTTGTAGAGGCTCTGTAACCCAGCCACCTGGCCATAAGGGCGGTCTATCGGAATCAGCGTAATTTCATAGTGTCCGGGGGGGACGTCGGGACACTGCGGTTCCCACGTGAATTCATAGGCGCCAGATGCCAATTTTGTTGCTTTCGGGTTCCCTATCCCCAAATAACTGAAGTCCAATATTTGATCAGATTTATTGCCATTTTCATCATAAGCACGAGCGGAAATTCTGACATCCAGGTAGTTGTCCGTCATACTGCTGTCAGGATTCGTGATCGGAAGCGGCGAAATCTTCAACGCGGAGCCAAGAGCTACAGTTGCATCTGTTGGAGTCCCTGTCCAGGTAGGAATAGCCTTGAGCGAGATCGTTACCTTAGACTTCGTCGTCACACCGCTTACTTTATTAGTCTGCGCAATAGTCAGGACGACTTGCTTTAAGCCACTAGGGATATTCTCAGGAAATTGCAGCGTTCCGCCTTTTAAACGAAAGCCGACCATATCAGGTTCGATCTTCTCAATCACATTATTGAACATGCATTCATCGGTACCTATAAATTGGTAGTAAGTCTTAATTACGTTTACGAGAGAGAGGGTCAAATTCATCGTTCCCGGCAAATGAGTCGTCGCTGGTCCCTTAAACGAAATAGGAACTTCTATTGACGCACCATTCTGGTCCCTGACCTCGTAAACAATACGATTTTCGGCTTTGAACAAAGACACGTCCTCACAAGAGTCAACGCGAGCTGCAAAGTTTGCACGATTCCCATTGAGTTGCACAGATTGACTCACCTTAGTCGAGATTGGTCCGCCATTGAAACTCTTTAAAATTACTATGATGGCGTCACCGTCCGGATCAGCCACATCAAACCAGCCGCCAGTTTGGGCCCAATTCGTCTGATCATTTACTGTTGGATTCCCCACAAGAATAGGAGCACGATTCACTTTAACAGAGACGGTCTGTTCGCTGCTTAAATTGAATTTATCGGACGCAGTGATTTTTATGCGAGCCTCTCCGGCGACTTTTTCATCATCCGTCACTGACCACTCACATTTAAAGGCCGTGACAGACATATCTAGTGAAATCTCTGAAGCACCAGGCAAGGTAGCAATGCGGTCAGAATCTTGAATCTGCTCGATCACTTTGAATCCCGCATGTGCCGAGGATAATTTGATAAAGTCACTAGCATCCGTATCGCGGACAAACACAGTAATTACGTTATCGCTAGGAGATAAATACTTGTCTGCAGCTTTGGCCAGAAGGATCTGCGGAGGCTCACGACCGATCCCAACCTGGAGTGTCTTGGTTTCCTTCAGGGGTGGTGTACCGTCATCAGCTACTTCAATCGTAAAAGTTACAACATCGTCACCGGACTTGGCTGGGACCTGCCAGGAAAATGCGCCCGAAGCAGCATCAAGGGAAGCACCATGCTTCTCGCCCACTAGAGTGTAGGATAATTTGTTCGCCGGGATGTCCACATCAGTTGCTACAAAGTTTACGTTCACCATGGTACCAGCTGCAGCAATCTGATCTGACCATGGTGTGAAAGTAGGGACTTCGTTCCGTTCGCGAACTTCAAGCTCAACCTTACGAACCAGCTTCTCAATACCATCTGCAATAACCGAAAATGAAAAAGTATGCGGACCATCGGCTTCAGACGGCGTGAAGTCCAATCTCCCGTTCAAGGCATCGAATTTTAGTCCTTGCGGGATGACTCCATCAATTCTAAGAGTGGCATCTGCAGCCAATCCTTCGCGAAAGCCTTCAATTTCAATCGATGACCCTTCAAGGATCGAATACCGCTTCGTCTCACCTGCCGATGGCGCCTTACCTTGCTCCGTTTTTTTAACGTCACCTTCGGCTTTTTCGCCGCCATCGCCTATGCTCTCGCGTTTATCGCGCATTTGCGATTTATTGACGGAATCACATCCAAGAATTGCAAGAGCTGAAAGCGCGCTAGCCAAAACGACAGTAAGTTGCATTATACCCTCCGAAAAAAAGACGTCATGGCTTTCCGATTGGGTCGGAATCTCACCGAGATTCTTTAGGTAACCAAGTTTTCTTTAGCGTTCTTGAGAGGTTGAGGGCACTATTTCCGAGTCAAGTCACAACAACTGTTACCGGGGAAGCGAGTTGCTTTGAATTAAAAGACACCCAAAAGGGTGTGGATAACTTGGCGGGCTGCGTCGTTGCCTCATAACTTTGACACTCTGATAAGATTTTAGACGACTAAATCACAATCTTAAGTAGTATCGGCTATGGGCAAGGACGCTATGCAAGAATACATCGAAGTGTTGAAGAAGCGCTACATTCAAAGCACCCGGGCAGAAAAGACAGTGATACTTTCTGAGTTTTGCGCGACGGGTGAGTATGA
>JBILMN010000163.1:0-6382 GCA_044375465.1 Oligoflexales bacterium
ATAGCTAAATATATAGCAATTAGTGCCAATTAAGTGCCAATCACCTGCAAAAAAAGATTTGGCCAGGTGGCGATTCCTTCATGCTGTCCTACTTAAGCAAATTACACTCGTAAGACTATAAAGACTATTTGCTAATGGTTTTACCCTTCCACGTATCGGGCGTTGATTGCACGGAAGAACATAAAGTCCTGGTAGCACCACTGGTAGCAATTGGAAGCATCACCGGGAAATTTCGCGAAATGGTGGGACGTGTTTCGATTTCGGATCTGAGGTCAATCCTAGTTATTTTGAATAGTTACAATTATCTGAAATGATTGGATTCGTGACTGCCGCGATGGAGCGGAGTCGAAGAGGCTTGTTACTGGTCAGGGAAAAATGGCGGGATGGACGGGACTCGAACCCGCGGCCTCCGCCGTGACAGGGCGGCGTTATAACCAACTTAACTACCACCCCGCGTGGGTGCCGCGTCTCGCTTATTTTCTCTTAAGCGTCAGCAGGAGTTCGGTTATACGGATCAGGTTAGGGGGTGTCAACCCTGATTTCAACCAAGCTTAAAGTTTTTCAAGACACCACCCCAACCCCGAAGATGACCAAGGAAAAGCACCGATAATCCTGCCAAAATTTGGCGCACATCGCCCTGCCAAACACCCCAGCCCCACCACAGTGCGCCGGCCAGTTGGACGGTCATATTTACGGGATCAAGATGCAGAAGTGCGATCTTACCAAGGACCGTTTGGGCCAAGGCATCAGGATTGGCCTCTCGTGCCACAAAAAGCCCCACCATTCGCGCCACGACGACGGTCAAGATCGCTTCGCGCCATAGATGCATGGCAAGAAAGTAGGTGAACCACGTCAATCCAACCACCTCGACAAACATCGACGCTGGATGGGTCCTGCGCATTATGTAGCGCTCAAACATGTTCAAATTCATCGCCGTTGCCGCTCCCGCTGATTTCAAGTCTTTCTCGATCACAAGTGTTGTTCCCATGGCAGTCTCCTTGTAGTTGCTGCGTTAACGGGAATGTGGGGAGCAATGCTTATGCCATGAGGCGGTGTCTGGTTAAAAACCATGAGATTTCAGGATGATGCCTTGTGACGTCGGACCAGAGGGCCTTGAGGCGGTTTGGGGTTGAGCGGGAAATGGCGCAATGTGGTGCGTGTGTTGGCTTTGACTGTAGAAATTAGCGCGGGCATGGGATTGATGTCTTGGGATGGGTTATGGGGGTTGCTAGGCCTGGTGAAAATGAAACACCCCGTTGGAATGTTTTGATTCCAACGGGGTGTCGGTGCGTGGATCGCTTGCTTTGATGCGATTATTTGAGGCCGAAAGCCGGGACTTCAGAGAACGCGGTTCCAAGTTTGTCGCAATAGTTGGTCACGAGTTGTGTGAGATCGACATTGTTGGCGTCGGTCGGAGGGATGGTTTGACCACCAGAGCTTCCTATCGCCTTTGTGCCAAGTGAGACAAGGCTCAGGGAGTTTTTGAGAGACGTGCAGTCGTTGATCGAGGAGGCAAGGGTCAGGTCAGATGCTTTAAAGCAGGCGTGATAGAGAGTTCCCGCTGATGATGAGGCGCTGTTTTGATAGAGAAGGTAGAGATAGTTTGCGTCGGATTTTGCATGGACCTGATTGTAACCGATATTGACACCGCCCGCGGTAAACTCAAGTGTTCCTGCTGCGACGTCTGATTTGAAGTGCATCAGAGTTGTCGAGCCTGTGAAGTTGTTGGTCATAGCTTTGTAAGTGACGACCATGTGCCCGTCGACGACCCGGGTGGCATCGGTGGTTCCAGAAATTTTGACCATCGACGCGACGCAGCTGGCACTGCCATCAGTGTCCTTTGTGGCGCCGTCTACCAGATACCAGTCAGTGTCTTTTTTGCCAAAAATCAGGGTCAAACCGTTGATGCTATCGCGACACTGGCCGTAAATGGGTAGCGTTGTGGTCCCGGATGCGGCTGGTACGCTAAACACGGACGAAAGGTCGACCGGAGTGCTACTGAGGCAGGATGGTGCTGACTCCGACCCGCTCACGCGTTGATCGTACTCTGCCATACGTGCATCAACATTTTTGATCAGCTTGAGTAAATTCGTTGGTCCTTCAGAAAATAGCCTTGATTTCAAATCCGCCATCGCGGTGTTTTTCTCGGCATCCGTCGAAGGTTCGACAGGCGTGCCGGATAACGCGTCATGCTGAGTCACCTGCAAGCTAGATATGTCGTCACTGAGGGTGCTTTTGTAAGCTTGCTCAACAAGTGACGATGTTCCCGAAGAGTTCACCAATTGTGTCGGGGTAACGGTTTTCGTGGGAGGGTAGGCTTGTGGTGCTCCAATGGAGCCACCGCTTTTTTTGTCTTTCTTGCCGCAGCTGATGGCAGTGGCAACGACCAGCACGGTTGTCGCGCTGTACAGTAACGTTGATCGACGTGGAAAACGGATCATGATCACCCCCCCCAAAAAAAATAGATCCTCACTATGACGCTGCACTGACCGATCAGTGGTAGCCCTTTAAGTTTGGGGGAGGTTGGGGGTCAAATTCAATAGGCAGAATTTTCTATGACCGGTCCGAGGCGCTATTACAGGAGTGCCACGATTGTGACGCCATCTCCCCCTTCACCCGCGTCACCGGGGCGGAAGGCGATGTGGTAGGGGCAGTTTGTACGCAACATGGATCTGATCGCTGATTTGAGGCGGTCGCTGCCATTACCGTGAATGATTACCGTGAATTTTTCACCCGCTAGCATACACTTATCGATAAAGTTGAGGCATCGGTCCACAGCGGTGTCGGCATCGCTGCCGCGGAGGTCAAGGGTGTTGCGAGGGGTCTGGGGTACGAAGGCGGGCATTTCAGGCCTTGCGTCCTGTGGTGGCACGGCGGCTGGTTTTTGATGGGGTGGTTTCGTCGCTGGCTGAGTCGCTGATTTGGTCGCTGATTTGGTCGCTGATTTGGTCGATGATTTCATTGTGGCGGGTAGGATGTTGCCGCGAGTTTTGCGCAGGTCTAGGATACCCACGCGCACTTTGACAATGCCGACTTGCACCTCGATGGCGTCGGTGGGTGTGGCGCCGAGTTTGGCTATGACACCTTCGCGTTTCAGAGGCAGCACATACACATTAAGCCCTTCGCGCAGCTCTTCTGCGGTCAGGGGCGTACCGGGAAGTTCTGCCTGACCTCCCGTGCTTGCCATCTGTGAAATCTGGGATTCGATGTCGCGAAGTTTGGCCTCGGCGTGGCGTTTTTTATCGTAGGCTGCTTTCGGATCCGCAAGTGATCCAGTGCGGATTTCTTTGACGGCGGCTTTGAGTTCTTTGGCCTGATCTTCGAATTCCGATCGCAGCGTGTCGACTTGGGTTTCGAGTTTTGCTGCAACGCTTCGCGCAGCCTTGGCACGTTGTTCCTCAAGCAGACGGCATTCATCCTCCCATCTTGCCTTGGTTGCCTGTGCGGCTAGAAGCTCTTTGTCGAGTTCGCGACGCAGAGACTCAGATTCCTGACGAGCTTTTTGCAGGGCCGAGATGGCCTCATCGAGGGCCGTATGGCTTGCTCCTTTGAGGATCCGGGCGCGGTCAATCACAGCGCATGGAAGGCCGATCTGTGTGGCAAGTTCCAGTCCATAGCTTTGGCCTGGAACGTCCAGGATCAGGCGGTAAGTGGGGCGGTAACTCGCCTCCGCATACTCCATGGATGCGTTGCGGTAGCGGTGATCGCTGACAGCAAGGCCTTTGAGGCTATCAAAATGCGTGGTGGCGATCGTGATGATGCCATTGGCTGCAAGATGCTCCAGGATCGCTCGTGCGATGGCCGCGCCAGTTTGGGGCTCGGTGCCGGTGGCCAGTTCATCGAGGAGGACCAGGTCGTTGGGGCCAGCGGTCTCCAGAATGGGTTTGAGACTGAGCAGGTGTCCGCTAAATGTCGAGAGGTTTTGCGTGATGTTTTGGCCATCACCCATCTCAAGATGCAGATGGTCAAATAAAAACATTTTTGATTTTGGATCAGCGGGAATCAGGAGTCCTGCTCTGGCCATGAGATGGAGCAAACCTGTCGTTTTAAGGACCACCGTCTTGCCACCGGCATTGGGTCCAGAAACAATGAGTACACGTTGGTCTTTTTTGGTGTCTGTCTCAAGAATGATCGTGTTGGGTTCCGCGGTTTTGCCTTCAGGTGTCCTGATGAGTGGATGTCTTGCGTCGATCAGCTGCAGGCATGGTTGTGTGGATAGGGTGACTGATCCGGCATCGATTTCGACGGCCAGCATGGCCTCAGCTGTGAGAGCGTCAAGCTCGATCAATTCTTGGTAATTGATGCGCAGCGCATCAAGATCTCGAGCGACCTGGGCGCTCAATTCACGAAAGATGCGTATGATCTCAAGCTTCTCCGCAACGTCAAGATCGTGAAGGTCTTGATTCATGGCTGCAATGGCCGTGGGCTCCAAAAAAAGCGTCTGCCCGGAGTCAGAGGTATCGACAATATGACCTTTGATGCGGCCTCGTCCGTCAAGTCGCATCGGGATGACGTATTTTTCGTGACGTACCGTATAGAAGTCATCTTGCAGATATTCCATCACGTCGTGGTCGTGCATGATGCGGACGATGGTTTCTTCGATGCGTTTTCTCAGGGAGGTCTTTTGGCCGCGAATGGCGGCCAATTCCTGTGATGCGTCGTCCAGCAGCTGTCCGTCTGGCCCCACTGATTTTTCGATGGTCTGCAGTAAGGCAGGTAGCGGATGCATCAGTCCGCGTAAGCGCTGCAAGTAGGAAGATTTTGGGGCAAATGACCCCGCAAAAGCCAGCACGCGCTTAGCGGAGGATAAAACATCATGAACGATCCGGATGTCGATGCCTTCCAGGATTTGGCCTTTTTCTGCGCCCTTGAAGACATGGTGTGGTTTTTTGAGTGATCCGACCGGGGCTTTGTAGCCAGCGCGGGCGATATCTCGCAGGGACGTGGCGTCGGACCAGCGCGCGGTGACCTCTGCCGCGGATCGGTTTGGTTGCAAAGAGGCGCAGTTTATTTGGCCTTCATCGGTTTGGGCGTGATTGGCTAGTCGCGTTGTGAGGAGTGACCATTCAAGTTTATCTTGAGTCTTCGAATGAGCAGGAGTCATGGTGTTCGGGCGTCTCGCAGTATAAGGGGCATCGAAAGCGAGCGGAGTTTTATCATATTGATGAGAGGTCGGCAGTAGCTAGCATCTGGTATACTTTTGATACTGTCCAGTCGGCCAAAAGAAGTCTTAATGACCGGTAATTACAGAGTTAAAAATTTAGCCCTTGGAATCCATAAAATAATTGTATAAAAGACACCATCGCAAATAGACAGAGCGAAAGAATAGGAGACGAAGATGAAACAACGTCATTTATGGGCCATCGCAGGTATCATGCTGACCCTCGCTGCCTGCGGCCGCACAGAGACACCGGATCAGGCGGGACTCACGTCAGATCATCGCACAGATGATCGAGCGGGCGACAATACAAAGATCTCGGCGCAATTCAGTGGCGTCATCACGCGCCAGACACTGACCACGATGACCTTCACCAAGTGGGGTGATGTGTTAATGGTCGACGCTGGAGTCGCCAAATCAACAGACGGGAAGTGCTCTTTTAGTGAGCCGATCAAGCAAGATGCGTCCACCCGTTGGACACCGTTCCAGATCTACTGGACGATCTTCGACAACGCGTCCGACGTGCGCAACGGAACCACCATCGCCGGTATTTTTTCGGATGATGATGTGGCCGATGCTACGACGCTCAGTAAGGCAGATGGCACGAAGCCCAAAGGCTTTGCGTATCTCTCCGAGCAAAGCGCCGGTTACGTCAATCTCTCAACTCCAGAGCGTCTCAGTGACGGTGCCGAGCTTCGGACCGTACTGTCCATCTCTGGCCACAAAGCAGCGATTCGCGCGATTGTGGAAGCCAAAGATGGGGCGTGCGTGACGAAGACGGAGGCCTGCCGTGGTGGCACCGAGTGTTTCAATGGCGGTGCGTTCCAGCCCCTCGGTAATATCCACGTGCTGCAGAATCCATTCGGAATGCCGCGCGAAATCCAGCAGCAGCCTGAACTTAGCGTTCAGAAGGATTAAGCGAAAATTTAAAACCACCCCGGGTGATCGCTCACTCGGGGTGGTTTTTTTATCGAGTCAATTCATTTTCATTTGATCAGACTTGGTTCCAATTCAATGAAAGCGTGGACAACAATTGCGGAACCCCATGGACTTTTGTGTTCGATGCATGCACCATTGACCCGGGAGGTGGCACTTGGACCAACAAACAATCTTGACCTATGATGCTGCGGCGAAGCGGTTTGCAGCGGAGTGGATGTCCAAGACACCAGCCCTGATTCAAAGCCTGGTCAGTCGTTATTTTTTGGCGCCTGGTCTGGTGATGGA
>JBILMN010000164.1:0-6375 GCA_044375465.1 Oligoflexales bacterium
CCGCATCCACCACGACCTTGAAGGCAGTCACCTGTGACCAGGCCGGCAATATCTCAGCGGTGACGACGGCTACATACACCTACGACAATACTCCGCCCAATGCGCCAAGCGTCACCAGTGGCTCCCCTACGTCTTCATCATCAACGGTCACGTGGTCATGGACGAGTGGCGGCGGTGGCGGCAGTGGCAACTATCGCTACAAGCTCGATAGCACAGACCTCACCACCGGTGCGACACTCATCTCTGCAACGTCTGTAACTCTGAGTTCTCTGGCCGATGGCGCGCGGACCCTTTATGTCCAGGAGCGTGATGCGGCCGGCAATTGGTCGACATCTGGAAGTTACTCGGTGACCGTGTTGACAGGCGGTGGTTTGACGGTGGACATTCCAGGCAGGCGCGCAAATGGAACTTGGGTGTATATCCCTTGGACTGGCGGTACGTCACCCTATACTGCGAGACTTTATAGTGATTCAGGCTGTACAACAGAAATTCGCTCGCTGGTGGGCACAACAGCGACAGACGTTATTTTTGGTGGTCTATCGATCTTAACGAATTACTATCACCGCATTTTTGATAGCGCTAGTGGTGCGACAGCTTGTACTCTTTTGTACTCAGGAAACTTCACTACAGCTGATGTTGTCGCCAGTGTGACGGGTGGGAGTTTTAATTCCATCAGCCTCAGTTTTAGTGAAACAGTTTATGGCAATCACTCCATGTTCAGGGTATGGAAATTCTCCGGGACCAGTTGCGGAGGAGCGGGGACGCAATATTCAACCGTTCCTGCGGTAAGCGATGCCGGCGTGGAGACTGTTACGGGGTTGACCAGCCAGACCGGATATAGCTTTCGTATTTTTGCAGATTTTATGTTGGCTGGGCCTTTTTCTGACTGCATCAACGGTACCACCATGGTCTCTAATGTGGATGAGCTCTATCCTTTTGACACTCATGTGGTGTTGAAGGTCAAGCCGACGGATGGCCCCATGCGGGTGGTGGCGTCCAATGGTGCTAATTGTACGGGTATGTCCATTTATAATTCTGGGGCAGATGCCATAGCAGTTTCAGAATATGCGCGGGTGCCGGCTTTGAGCGCTAGCACAACTTATTATATCAAAGTGACCGATAACGTTGGGTATGGCACCTGCCATACGGTCACCACAACCGCGGCGACCGGAAATGCGATCACGCTGAGCAATACTCCTACGGGGACGCCAGGGGAGATCACATTAAATTGGACGGCTGGCGGTGGCGGCAACTACCTTTTGTTGCGATTCTTGGAAGGTACGACCAACCCCTGTGAGGGGCGTGGAGCACAGGTTGTCTCGGTTCCTTCAGCCACAGGAGGATCTGACTTAGTACCGGCCTATTCGATCCGCGAGTACATGGTCCTCGGTCTCGCGGGTGGATCTAGCTATGTTCAATACAGTAATTGTAAACAGGTCACCGCAAACTGACGGTAATCCCTGGGACTGAATCTTTTGCTTTAATTTTAAGCTTGCCTCAGGTCTCTGAGCATGGATATAAGGCGCCAATGCTGTTGATGCTTTTTGATGAACGATGAGGCCTTATGGGGGCAGACGATGCCGCGCACGAAGACTTTTATGGCAATTTTTTGGCTGATTTTATTGAGTTTTTCGGCTTGTGGGAGCCGCGAACACCTATCCGGGTTATCGGGTTCCGACACTCGATTTTGGCCGGTATCGTTTCCGGCAGACGAGTTTCTGGACCAGTCACATACTCTGATGCCGTACATGAGGGCTGCAGCCAAGCATGAGTTGCCGTTGCGATTTTTTCGTGAGCTGATCGAAAGAGACGCATCGGTGTCGGTCGTGGACGGGTCATGGCCCAGTTACCGGCCAGGAATTTTTTATGGCGGAACGGTCATCATGCCAACGGCTGCGCATCCTGAATCATGGAGCCGTGGTGATTGGGCGTCATTTTATAATGAGCTTTTTCATGCGTGGTATGGCTTGGTTTTTCTCAAAGGAAACGAATATGTACAAATGCGTGCGAAGTTGCACGCGCCAGAGCGTATGAATCACTACCGCCGGGCAAATCCGTCGAATCCGCAGCTTGCTCAGGAAGAGGCGTGGTCAGAAACTGTTGCAACAGTTATGATTTCACTAGTGCCGGTTCAAATAGATGGCCGTATGAAGTATGTATCGATCGATCAGATGGTTTATGCTGTTGGCAAAACAGTGGCGCCAGTCTCTCATAGTGATCGTCCCGGATACACGCCAGTCGCTGAAAACACGTATCCGGCGGAGTGGGAGTATAAGATTTTGTGGTCTCTTTTGACGATGGTAAATTTGCCTTGAACGTCCTCAGAGTCTGGCCATCTCGGATCCTGATCCTGATCCTGATCCTGATGATGGTCGTCGCATCCTGTCAAAAGATTTCAGGCTCCTCACCATCCCGACCTCCTATGGTTCTGAAAGAATCGGGGAGCATCAAGGCCAGCCAAGATGGACAACTGATCGAGGGTCTTCATATTGTTGTCAGTGACGGGCCGGCCATCGAAATTGAGCAATTTAAAAATGTCACTATAAGACATTGCCTCATTGAGCATGCCTCCGGCCAGGGTATTAAATTTTCCAAAGCAGATGGTTTAAGGTTAGAGTGGATCGACATCCGCCACAGTGGATTTATGGGAGCGGCAAAACTTCCAGACATCACTCACGGAAATATTGATGGTATGGATTCTAGTGGCGTCGTGATGGACCATATTCGGGCTACAGGCGGTTCTGCGGGTATCTATCTTTACAATAGCCCGGGCGCTTCACTCTCCAACCTTGATCTACGCAATTTTCGAGGCCCCTATTGGAAGGGGCAGGCCATTCAGTTCAACCAGTCGAGTGATTGTGTTGTGGATGGTTTTTATATTCAAAATGATCCGGGAAAAAGCTGGGTCGAGGATAACATCAGCGTTTATCATACCAGTCGCTGTACCATCAAAAATGGTCTCATCAAAGGCAACGACGCTCCCTATGGGGCGGCGATTCAATTTGAGCAGCGGCAGGGCACGGATGCGGATGGTCTGGTCGACAATGTCAGGGCGCTGGGCACCATGAATGCTGGATTTTCGACTTATCCGGGGTTTAACGTCACCTTCCGCCGCACGGCACTTAAGGATAATTTTTGCAAAGACCAAGGGCGCGGCGCGCCAGCGTCCGGGGGGCTAGGGTGGCAAGCTGGCGGAATAGCCAATGGGGCGCCGTCGAATTCCCAAAATGTGCAGATTGAAAATTCCGTGTACTTTAATCTCTGTAACAACAATCTCACCTTCGGAAGCTGGGGGCTGATCGATTTAAAGCAAGAGGATTTCACCGAGGAATCGCCTATTAGTATTGCGTTTCCGTGGGAGTAGCTCCGAGTATTTTAGTCCAACAGGTTGGTTCTTCATCAATAACCCATGACCAGATGCTATGATCAGCGCGACTCCGCGAGAGGGCGTTGCAGAACCATTGGCAATACGCCATTAATTTTTTGCTACTGCAGTGATTGATGGTTCGGCAAGTTGTTCAGAATGACTCTTTATATCCTGATCAGTTGAGTGGACCATTGATTTTCTGCAAGAGTTGAGAGTCGTGACAAGATTTCGGGTCAGTCAAGATCGAACGGCTATCATATCCATAAAATGTGGATCCAAAATTTCGCGTATTTTTTTCCTGCGCCCCCGCTGAACGTATAAATAGTTCACCGCCCAGAGATTGGGCTAGGCTACTTAGCATTCCTGGTTGATAACGCAGAAGTTCCGAGGTTTCGGGATCGGCGAGCATGCCGCATCCTTTCATAACCCAGCCTGGTGCGTCCATGGCCCATGTGAATTCAAAAGCCTCACCACCAGACATAGAGATCAATGCATCCGGTTCGTCTCGACGAAAGATAGGGTACCAAGCCATCCAACGTCCGCCTAAAGTCGCGGCTTTGGTCACTGCAGCCATCACGCGATACCAGTCATCGGCGCTGCCATCGCTGCTACGGTAAGGTGGGTCAATGAGCACAAAGTCTGCTTGATCTATTCGCTGAAGGGCGTCATAGCCGTTTTTGGGTTTGAGTTGCACCCATTTGCCTAGTTCTCCCTTGCGAATAGCACTGCCCGCCATTTTTAGAGTATCGGCATTGACCTCATGGACTGTTAGTTTGAAGTTTGGATGGCCAATGTTACGCAAGAATTCTGCGGCAAGGACCCACGAGCCCTTGTAGAGAAAATTCGCATTCATGGAAGGCAGTACCAGCTCAAAATAAGGATGGTTGATATACGACGACGCGCCATTCATGAAACGACCAATACCGCGCTTCCAATCACCATTTTCGCCGAGTCGAGCGTATCCGGGCCCGGCGTGGGTCTCCACGTAATGAAACAAGCCTGAGCGAGATGGTGCTAGGTGCCGAAGCACCTCAATCAGCAGGTAATGTTTCCAAACATCGCCATTGTTGCCAGCATAGCGGCAGTGATTGTAAGGGCGTTTAGCGAAGTTTTGCTGCATAGTCACGCGGCCTCATATGATCCCAGGGAGGCAGGATTTAGCATGCCTCTAGGCGACGCTCAAGTCACAAAATAAGGTCGTCGCATCGGTGCTAATAAGTCATTAGAATTAGGTTGTTAGAGACCTATCAACGGGCGCCGACCTCATGTTGCGCGGTGATCAACGATTTATTGAGAAACTTAGCTCGTAAGGATAGATACCAATGTACCTGTGTGACTTTGGAATCGATTGCATTAACAAGGATCGGATCTCTGACTCCATGATCGTTGATGTGCCAGAACAATGAACTCCTATCAGTACCCAGAATTCTGGTCGGATTTCAGTCTTCATTTAGGCGAAACTATATTGAAAAAAAATTCAAATATAATCAAAATCGGCCTGAATCCCATCAGCCTAAGCAGTGCGTTCGTCGCGTCGGGCGTCGACGCGACTGGGTGAAGGTTAAAATAGATCCCATTGTCTCGACAGCTGTTGTTTAGGTTACAAACTTCGCGATAAAAAATTCATCGCCCCATTCTCCGTCGATCTTTACCGCCTTTTTCCGACGTCCTTCAATTTCAAATCCGGAGTTTTTATATAAGTTGACTCCGCGCGCATTGGCGCATCGCACCTCAGCCTCAATGCGCGTAATGCCGCACTGAATGGCATGTGGTTCAATCAGCGAAAGAAGTCTCTTTCCGATTCCTTGGCCCCAGTAATCCCGACGAATCATCATGCCGAAGCGCCCAAGGTGTTGGTACCACGGGTGATCCGGGTTGGGCATTCTGAAGTTCAAAAAACCAATAAGTTTAGCTCCAGCGAAGGCTCCAATATCCAATGCCACGCGGTCACGTTTATTTTTTTCTATGCGGTCTTTAGCCTCTTCTCTTGTAGGCAAATGTTTGCCGACGTATTGGTTCGTGTGATTAGAGTCGAGAGGAATCTGCGCAAGGAAATCCAGAAACGTCCCCTCGTCGCCCTCGTCCAATGAACGAATGACAATGGCTTCCCCTGTTGTGAGCATCATATCCAAAGGAATAATCGCGGCCATGTGAGTTCCTATGTCAGGAGTTGTTGCAGGGCGAGGATAGCAAAGTTCTTTGAGGAGCTCAAATTTCATGAGATCATACGGCCTTCCTTCGGCACAGATATTGGAGCAAAAAATGACAGATCGGCCAAAAGTTTCGCAGGTACTACCCGCATCAAAACTAGAGCTATTACTGACAAAGGAAATCGCCGACTGTCATCATGTCATCATAAGACCGCTAGAAGTCACTGATGCCCATGAGGTGGTGAGCGCCATCAATGAAAGTCAAACTCAGCTGAAAAAATATATGCCTTGGTCGCACTTCCCTCAAACAGTGGAAAGCCAGCAGGTACGCATTTTTGATAATCACCAAAAATATTGGTCAGGAAGAGATTTTGGCTTTGGAGTATTTGCTCCCGATAATAAAAGTTTTCTTGGTGCCAGCGGACTTCACCCGAGATCACTGAATCAAAGGTGTCTGGAAATCGGCTACTGGATGAGAACGTCTGCATCAGGGCAGGGCCTGTGTACGGAAATTACAAAGGCTTTAATCGTTTACTGCTTTAGTTACCTCGACCTTGATCGCGTTCAGTGTGGATATGACACCAATAATTTGGCGAGCCAACGCGTCAACTTCAAATGTGGATATAGACCGGAGGGTGTTTTACGTCAATATTGTCCTTTGCCGTCGTCATTAGCCGGTAGCGCTGAAGGTTGGGAGGGAAGTGGTGACATCACGATGACGGGTATTCTCAAAGAGGAGATATCAAGCCTAGGGTGGTACATGGATACGTTTTCCCGTCTAAAGGTCTTTGATTGGCAAGGCTTTGAGGCCAAAGCATTTGCTGTGACAATTTAGGAGAGGCAGCGAAGATGTGTGAG
>JBILMN010000165.1:0-6221 GCA_044375465.1 Oligoflexales bacterium
CTTATGTTCGCGTTTTGCGTACAATATGTACTCAAATATGTTACAATTAGAAGAATGGCGCCGATAATCAAGATGTGAGCTGCGTGAGGCAGCGATTGAATCAACTTCAAATCACTTTTGATGAGGAGCGCAAATGTTAACCAAATTAGTGACAATGATGGTTCTGGGGATGTTTCTGAATGGGTGCGGATCAACTGATATTGTTGATTCGACAGATGTCAACGAGGACCGCGTATTTCGCGACTACCGCGTCTCATTTAACGAGAACAATCATTGGATGGAATTGTTCGCCCAATTTCGCCTTGGAGGAAATACAGGAACAACCATTCGCTTAGTGGATCCCAGTCAGGTCAAGATCAATGATGTGCGTCTTTCGTATAAAAGCGATAACGAAGCAGTCATTCATACGACCGGTGGTTATTATGGACAAAATGTTTTGGCAGAGGATTTTGTGGCAGAATATACAGCTATTTGGACCAAAAATTCAGGGGCCGAGGTGCGCAATTCATTCTCGATGCCCGCATCGATGGTCATCACGAGACCAGAAGAATCTTCAGAGCATAACCAAAGTGAGGCATTATTTGTTACATTTAAAGGCGATCAACCCTCGCCAGATGGACGGATCATGGTTTCCATCGCAAGCATCGAAAATCAGCAGCAAGAACCTGTCGTCAAATATTTGAGTGTTGGTCGCGAGGTGGTTTTTACCCGCAACGAGCTGATGTCACTGCCGCCCGGAAAAGCAATCATTTCTCTCACGCGTACCACGAGCTCTCATATCGAAAGCACCGAAACAGATCTAGGCGGCAGAGTGTCACTGATCACAGAGTCTAAGAGCGTGATGATCACACTCAAACAATAAGGATTTTTGTGGAGTCTTTGGTCAATATTTTTAGCTACGCGGACCCCAGAGAATGGTTGATTGCGGTTATGAACGCCAAAAAAACCAAGGAGGTTAAGTTCTCGTTACGATCGTTTTCTAGGGATCTGGGTTATAAAAATCCCTCTATGCTTTCGGAAGTCCTGCGGGGCACGAGAGCGCTGAAGCAAGATCTTGCTGATCGGATTTGTGAAACGTTAGACCTAAACCAGCGCGAGCGCGAGTGGTTGATGCTGATGATCGCAACCAGAGCGAGCGGCGCTGATCCTGCGGTGATTCAAAAACTCATGGCGGCAGCAACCGGCACCAGTGACGCTGCAGAATCCAAAGAAACGCTGAGCCTTGACCAATTTCGAATCATTGCGGATTGGTATCATCTCGCAATACTGGAAATGCTCGATTTGGCTGATTTTCGTGAAGATCCGGCATGGATTGCGCGACGATTAAATCATCGAATCACGCCAGTACAAGCCTCTTTGGCTCTGGATCGTCTCCTAAGACTCGGCATGATTTCCCGTATCCCAGGCGGCAAACTCACAAAAACAAACGACGACGTCATGATTGCCATGTCTGGCATCCCTAGTGCTGCGATAAGATCCCATCACCTGGCATTTCTTGATTTGGCAAAAGACGCCATCACGAAAGTCCCTTTGGAGCGCCGTTCAGGTTACGGGACCAACCTAAGCATCAAACGTTCAGATATCGCCAAAATCAAACAGCTGATCAAAAAATTTCATGAGGAACTTCATGGCTATCACCAGAAAGGGGATGCCGATGACGTGTATCATATCAATGTTCAAATGTTCCCACTGACGGAGGCACTACCCAAATGATGATACGTTACGCAATGAGGGTGTTATTAAAAGGTCGGATTGTCTGTGCGATGATGTCATCGTTATCCTTGACGACTTGCGGTGTCAGCACCATGAATCAAGATGGTGGCAGCACGGTCGGGCCAGGATTCGTTGCTACGGGTACAAGCTATCTTGCGGGTGATGAGCAGGGTGTTGCGATTGTTTGTCGGTCTGATAACGCGATTTCTTCGGCTTCATCTTTGGTCATCAAAGAACTACCGGTGCAAAAGCTGACCTTGAATGTACCAGATGGATCCCTATCCGAGTCGGTGCAATCTGTTGTATTACGAATCAACAGTTTTGACGCGTCAAGGGCTGCAACTCTTAGACAGACGGCTGTGGCGCAGATCAATGGCATTACGTATGCAACGCAAGCGCTATCGCCTGTGACACCAGCTAGTGGTGCGGTCATTGCGACCGGTTGTCAGTTGCAGCGTGTCTATGAAGAGGTCGCTGGCGCGATCAGCTTTGATCAAGAAATTTGGACGGCCATGACCGACCGTGAAAAGGCGGCATTGATTGTGGAGCTGGCGGTGAATCTTGCATGGCAGCCGGACCTAAAAGCTTCAAGTGCGCGGTCATTCGCAGGTCTACTTGTTTCTAAGGAGATCGCCCTCATGAATCAAGCATCCTACGACACCTACATCAAAGACATGAGCTCAAATTAATCTGGGGTTAATCTGGGGTTAATCTGGGGACGTTCGACTGTCCCCTGATTAAATCATTTGCGTACCAGTCGGGTGCCCCCTGATTCACCCCTGATTCACCCCTGATTCATTAGAGGAAGTGGCGGATGTCGCAGGTGAGGGTGATGCATGCAAGTGTTTAGTAGCCGGGTTCTGATGCGATTTTTGTGGTGCCCGAAAATCTCTTTGTCAGCGGAAACATATAGGAGGCATTGACCTGATGCTCTGAGAGTAGCCAGGACGTGCCGATGATGGGTCTACGAACATGCCCACTTAAGGATGAGCTTGAACGCTGTCGAGTGCGGGCGTGTCGGGCGACGGGCCTCAGGACTCAATCACGCTGAATCCGCTTCCTTAACCATAATTTTCCCTGCAAGGTCTATTTGCAACTCAGTGAAATTTGGCAAACGCCAATCAGATAGGCCGGCATGTTTGTCATCTGTAAAACGTCAAAATGTCGATTTACAGATGAAAATTTCAAGGAGTTTTTTCATCTGTAAACGTCAAAATGTCGATTTGCAGATGAATAAATTGATGATAAGATATTGAAGGTCGATCATATTTGTTCGGAGAATATTTTATGTTTATTGGCAGAAAGCCCGAGATCCGGGCTTTAAACGATTTAAAAGCCAAAGCGACTGCTAGTTTGGTCGTGTGCAAGGGGCGTCGAAGAATCGGGAAAAGCGCATTGGCCGACCAGTTTGGGCGAACCCACCGGAGGTTCCTCCAGTTTCAAGGACTCAGCCCCCGGAGTGGGCAGGGAAATAGTCATCAGCTTGATCATTTCGCCGAGCAACTTGCTAAGCAAAAGGGGGTTCCGGGGCTACGTGTCCGTACCTGGACTGAAGCCTTTGATGCACTAGCATCATTCATTGGTTCTGAGCGTACATTTGTGCTGCTTGATGAAATTTCCTGGATGGCTGCCCATGACAAAGATTTTGCGGGACGCCTCAAAATCGCGTGGGATGTGCATTTCTCCAAAAAAATAAACTTGTACTGATGGTTTGTGGGTCGGTCTCATCATGGATCGAACGGAATATTTTAAATTCTGCTGACTTTGTCGGTCGCATCAGTTCGATCATTGATTTGAAAGAACTGAGCCTCAAAGAATCAAGCATGCTGATGGATCCTCGAGGCAAGTTTAATGCCACTGAAACCGCAAAAATCCTCTCAGTCACGGGTGGAGTTCCGAGGTACCTCGAAGAAATTCAAACCAATCTAAGTGCTGATCAGAACATAAAAAAACTCTGTTTCAGCCCCGAGGGATTTCTCTTTTCCGAGTTTGATAGGATCTTCAATGATATCTTCAACAAACGTGCGAGCAAGTATCACGACATTATGCGAGCCTTGGTGCGAGGGCATCATTCTGTGTCCGAGATTTGCAAACATTTGCAGGTGGAGCAGAATGGCGTCATTTCCGAGTACCTGGATGACCTTGTGCATTCTGGATTTTTGGCGAGAGATTTTAATCATCCTCTCGGAAAATCAAAACCCTCGAGCTTGAGTCGCTATCGAATTTCTGACAATTATCTTAGGTTTTATCTTCGCTACATCGAGCCGGAGAAATCAAGGATTCAGCGTGGGTTATTTCGGGATACCCATATCAGCTCCCTACCCAATTGGAATACCATTATGGGACTGCAATTTGAGAATTTGGTCCACGCTAATTCGTCTGAGATCTTAAATGCTCTAAGGATCGACCCGCATCACCTCGTGAGCGCCGGGCCATACTTCCAAACAAAGACAGCGAGAAACCGTGGCGCTTGCCAAATTGATCTGCTGATCGAGTCAAAGCGTAACATAGCATATGTGTGCGAAATAAAATTCCGACAGCAGATAAAGTCCTCCGTCATATCTGAAGTCCAAAAGAAGATCGATACCATTCAATGCCCCAAGAAATTCGCTCTCAGACCTGTGCTAATTTATGATGGTGAGATTGAGGATGAAGATGCTTTTAACGATTACTTTGATGCCTGCATCCCAGTTTCTGAACTACTGCGGTAGGGATGCCTTCATTTAATTGATCTGTGAGCGCTGTCGTTTGATATGCCGGTCAGGACTGGGCGTGAAGGAGATGATGTCAGTCACTGGCAGTTGTTAGGGATCACTCATTTTTTATCCTTGAGAGGTCACCGATGCAGGCTAGGGTCAGTGGTGTTTTTGATGATGATTTTTTTTGGGGGGGGCGGGGTGGAATGACGCATCGCGTCCTTGAGCCCGGTGAAAATCCGGTAACAAACACCCATTGAATTTACCTCTAGCTATAAAACAGTATAGATGGGCATCGACAAAATGCCCCGGTCGGTGACTGAGTTGCTGCGATCCTGCAGGCAAATTAGGTCTTTGATATGGGGAAACGATTCTTTTAAAACATACATAATTTTTAGTTTGCCGCTGGGTCCTGATTTTACTTTGACACCGATCATCACGCCATCGCGTACAAGGATAAAATCAACTTCCGCAGTGGCACTCTTAGCAGTGCGAATCCAACAATATAAATTTCGGCCTTCGCAAGCTGTATCTGATTCTGCAAGGAGCTGCTGGGCTACGAACTGCTCTGCCAAGCGACCGTCGTAAACATCCAGCAAATTTTGATTGGCTATAATCTCAGCGATTGAAAAACCTGACCACCGCTGCCCCAAAACAATATCTAGAAAAAATTAACTTGAAATACTTATCACTAGCTTCTGCGCCCAAAGATAGTCCATTCGGGCGTGTGGACGCGATGCCATGGAGCAAACAATCATCCTAGCTGGTCTGGATCACCGGATCGTTTTTGGCAATCGTGACCTGCGCCGCCTTCGGATAGAACGACCATCATCTCAAAAATCCAAAAAGATAAAGCGGAATAACATTGCCGCTACCAACCTCGATCCCATCTTGAGCTATAATTTTTAGCGTCAATCCCTTTGTATCTTCACGCTTGAATTGTTTGTTCCCTTTGTTTGGCCCGCCAATTTCAACGCCCATCGTTTTTTGAACAATAAAATCGACCGCGGTCCCCGTTGTTATGGGCATCTTGGTCGGCAATTGTGATGCAAAAAAAGTTTCTCGGAGTGCGCCACGTTCTTCCAAGAACGATTCGCGACCAATAATCGTAGAAAGTAGATTGGTGTTTTCAAGTAAAATTTTCGCTGGTTTTCGCGCTTGTTTTCCGCCGCTGCCAGCAGTTCTTATATTGCGAATGACTTTGGATTTTTCCAGGCATTCCAAAAAATGATAAACGCTATCGCGCGCGATTCCTAAGTCATTTGCCATACCTTCGATATTGGGTTCAAACGGCTTGGAGGTTGCGATCATGCGGATCATTCTTTTTAAATGAATGGTACTGGCTGGGCTTACCCTAAACACTGCGGGAATATCCTCGCTCACAATTTTTTCCAGTACCGCATTAACTTTCAATTCAAATGTCGATAGTCCTTCGAGAAAAAATGGGTAGTAGCCGTAAGTCAAGAATTGGTTAAACAATTGGAGCACTGGAATTTTACGAGTTAATTCATTTGCAAGAGCAACATGATGCTTCAGAATATCTTCGAGAGCATATACTGGAGCGGTAATTTTATCCGAAAAAGCCAAATATTCACGAAAGGACAGCCCTGGCATGTCATACCATGGCACCCGACGCGATAAGTCGGCTCCCCCTCCCTTAAGAGCAGCCGACGATGAACCGCTCAGCCAAAGACGTTTATTGCGAAATGTATCGATAATACTCTTTACATGTTTTTGCCAATGATCTGCGCGATGAACTTCATCAAGAATCAACGTCTCGCCGCCTGTGCCATAAAACTCTTCGGCGATGGA
>JBILMN010000166.1:0-6175 GCA_044375465.1 Oligoflexales bacterium
AGCGTGCGTTGTGACTGGCTGCGATTTGATCCATGCCTTCAAATTTTGCGACCTCGTCACTGCCTGGCTTGAGAATTAACATGGGCTTTTTGATTTGACGGAAATGCTGACCAAAGCCCTCCATGGCGTCAAACAGCTCGCGCGCAAATGCAAACGTCAGTCGCGACTGCCGAGGCCCTATCATGGACATGATCAGTCTTGTGGCCATGGTCTTGCCCACCACCCGGTGCATGGGATTTGAAAATCTTGGATGCAAGCCTTTAGGCACTTTGATGGTGGGTGCGAATTCCGCGATAAGCTTGATGATCCATCGCTTGATGGGACCCGGCATCCATGCAAGTTCGAGGGTTGGCGCAGCGAGGACGATGCCTTGCATGAAGGAGCCATGTTTGGCGGCGAACTCTGTTGCCACAATCGCACCGTAACCCTGCCCTACAATGATTGGTGGTTCGCCATTGTGTAAATGACGAATCCATGACGCGACCTGCAGTAAATCTGTGACCAGATCCTGAAAGTGATCCAAATGCCCGGAGAAATCTGCGCCTTTACCGTGCCCGCGTTGATCATAGACGTACCCACTCATGCCGCGGTTGCATATGTAGGTGAGACAGTCCCAGTACATGTCCCCGTTCTCGGTGACGTCATGCAAAAAAAGCAGTGGAGGCGCTTTGACAGGCGACCTCGATCGCAGCCCGCGCATGATGACTGCGTTTCCTTTGTGGTCCACGGGACAGGTGTATTGGTAAAGTTCGCCAGATTCTGGGACTGGAGGGTATGGGTTGGTGATTTTAGACGACGCTGCTTTTTCCATGGGCAAAATTATATCCTATCTTGTCGCGGTATTGCAGGATTATAGGCGCCACTCGAAAGCCCCCAAGGTGCCGGGCTTGCTGGGTGGCTTCAGAGGATCTCACTGGCGTCTGGGTCGGCGGCCTAAACCTCAATAAATCTAATAAATTAATGTGTTTTATAAATATAATTTTATTATAAATTTAAGATTGTATTGGTTTTCATGGTGTGATAGAAGCGGGCGCCTCTTTGGCAGTAAAAATAACCATTTAGAAAGCCTTCACACCATGATCAGCACATCCGGCGTCACTTTAAGCTACGGCCAGCGCGTCCTTTTCAAAGACGTGAACGTCAAATTTCTTCCTGGCAACTGCTATGGCCTGATCGGTGCAAATGGTGCGGGAAAATCCACTTTTTTGAAGATTCTGTCGGGAGACATTGAACCGGATTTTGGTGAGGTGACCGTTCAGCCCGGGCAGCGCGTTGCGGTGTTGAAGCAAAACCAATTTGAATTTGATGATGTCGAGGTTCTCAAGACCGTCATCATGGGCAATAAACATCTTTACGATATCATCCGCGAAAAAGAAGAGCTGTACGCCAAACCAGATTTTTCTGACGCTGATGGTATTCGTGCCTCAGAGCTTGAGGCCCGTTTTGCCGAATTGAATGGTTGGGATGCCGAGGCACAGGCGGCAGAGATGCTCCACGGCCTTGGTGTTGGTGATGAACTGTTAACCCAAAAAATGCGTGATCTCGAGGCCGGGGTAAAGGTGCGGGTTTTGTTGGCGCAGGCGCTGTTTGGAAATCCAGATATCCTCCTGCTCGATGAGCCGACCAACAACCTGGATGTCGCCAGCATCATGTGGCTCGAGGAGTTTTTGATTGAGAACAAAAACACCGTTGTCGTTGTTTCCCACGATCGACATTTCCTCGATAAAGTGTGCACGCATATTGCAGACATTGATTTTGGCAAATTACAGCTTTACACCGGTAACTACACTTTCTGGTACCAGGCAAGCCAGCTGGCTCTAAAGCAGCAAAAAGATCAAAATAAAAAGGCCGAAGACCGCATCAAAGAACTGAAGTCGTTCATCGAACGTTTCTCCGCCAATGCCTCGAAGTCACGTCAGGCGACGTCCCGCAAAAAACAACTCGAAAAACTCTCAGTCGATGAGATTAAGCCATCGACCAGGCGCTATCCGCATGTCCATTTTATTGAGGAACGCGAGGCCGGCAAGGATCTGCTTATTTGTAAGGGGCTTACCGGTGAAGTCGATGGACGAGTTTTGTTTAAGGACCTAGATCTGACCATTAGTCGCGGCGAAAAAGTGGCGTTTATCGGTAAAGACGGCGCACCGGCAACGCTCCTGTTTCAAATCCTTTCAGGTGATGTAGCTCCCAAGTCTGGCGAATTCCGCTGGGGCATCACAACCCACAGGTCTTACTTCCCCAAAGAAAACTCATCATGGTTTAAGGAGCCATTATCGCTCATGGATTGGCTCAGACAATTTGTGTCCAAAGAAAGTGAGCGCGATGAAGAGTATGTCCGTGGGTTTTTGGGTCGGATGCTATTCAGCGGCGAAGAAGCGACCAAGAAATCCAATGTCCTGTCTGGTGGCGAGAAAGTCCGCATGATGTTCGCACGCATGATGATGGCCCGCCCAAACGTTTTGGTCCTTGATGAACCCACAAACCATTTGGACCTTGAATCCATCACCGCCGTTAACAACGGATTAATGAATTATCCGGGCACCATGCTATTCACGTCGCAAGACCGTGAGTTTGTCAATTCGATAGCGACCCGCATCATTGAGCTAACGCCCAAGGGCTTGATCGACAAAGTTACCACCTATAACGACTATCTTGAGTCGCCTGAGATTCAAAGCCAAAGACTGAGTCTGTACTAATTTTGACAATCAATAACGAAATGACGTCATGTGTTAGCTTGCGATTTTTAAGCTTGAGGCAGATTTTAGCCTCATGATGATGGTAGTGCCGTGATCACCTGTATGGGCTTCTTTTGGTTTGCTATTGACACTAATGGAACCACCAAATCTTTCGATGTAAGATTTGACGACTGGCATGCCAAACCCTGTGCCTACCTCTCCCGCTGTGCCTTTTGTAGATGTCGCACGGTTTGGTTGGAAGATCTCGGCCGCCCGACGTGCATCGATGCCGATGCCGTGATCCCTTACGGTCACGATAACATAGTCACCATCGACTGAGTGATCTTGGTAGGCGCTGACCTCGATCGTGGACCCTTCAAACGAAAATTTAATCGCATTTGAGATGAGGTTATTAAACACCTGATGATGAAATGATGATTCGTCAGCAACAATATTGCTGTGATCAATACCCCCGAGTTTGACGAGGCGCAGGTTTTTCTTTTCGAGAACACTGGCAAACGTCTGTTCGGCTTGTTCAAAGGCGCCCAAAAGGGACACGGAGGTTAGATTCATGGCCTCTTTGCCCTCGGCAATGGCGCGCATCTTTCGGATGTGTTGAATGATGCTGATTTGAGCTTCGGTGGCTTTTTCGATGCGGTTCAAAATTTTTGAGACGTCTCCGCCCCGAGCCATGACGCTTGGCGCAAGTTCGAGGGACATTTTAACCACGGTGAGTTGGTTTTGCAGGTCATGACTTAAGATCCGTACCATCTCGCTCATCTCGTCGACCTTTGTTTCATCTTGCATGACCTGAATGGCCAGCTGTTCGCTAAGAACAGCCAGTTCTTGGATCTTATCGCGCCGTTCGGCACGCATGTGATCCAGTCGCTTCTTCTCGTCTGAGAGGGTCTTTTGAGTCGCCAGCATTCCGTTGCGGATCCAGGTCATGGTGGCCATGGTTAAGATGGCGCTAAAAAATAATTGACTCTGACCATTGATCAACATGGTCATGACGAGGCCTGCCGTCCACAGCCACCTTTTTTTGAAGTCAGTTGAAGTGAACATCATACAAAGCAAGGCGTTTAAATAGAGGTCATAATTGGTTGCGCCTCCGCTCCATAATTCTTTGACGAGCAGCGCAGAAAATGCGCAGAATATTCCCAGCATTTGTGCCAGTGCAATCTGCTGCCGGCGCATCAAAACCTGACAGATCATGGCTGAGGCTGTCATACTGAAATAAATAAACACATCCTGCGATTTGCCATAAAATGCTGACCAACATCCAATGCCCAGAGCGGTCACTCCGCCGAGCCAGCACAGAAAATTAAAGAGCTCCACCCGGTGTATGCCGCTCTCATCGAGGCCATAAGAGACGCCGGCCTTGAGCTGTTGGCGCAAAAAACGCAGACAAATGCCTAGACGCAAACGCCCCTGATTGCGCAACGACTCATATATTTTTGCAGCCTGTGTCAACGGCATGCCGTCCCAACTTGATTCTAAGATGCTGTAAAACTTTGGCCGTCTGGTTTATCGGCCAACCCTCTATTGAGTTTAGCGGGTGTAGATCCTTAAGGCTAAATAACCCAATAATATCATTATTTTATAGGGTGTTCATAGGAAGTGTCTCGTCCGCCAAAGGCGGTGGTAAGGATGCTTGCCATGAAGATCAATCCTGAAGAATCTCGCGAACGCGATCACTTATACGGATGGCTGCTGGTGTGAAATGGATGAGACCTCAGTAAACGTCCGCAGAAATAAGGACGTCATCTATCCAATCCGAGTCGTCGTATCTCTTGTAAGTATGTCGAGATATGCTTGATAGGCATAACGACGTCGTCGTTGTTTGCCACTAATCTCCTTGATGATCCGAAGCTTCTGGAGATGTTCAAGGGCCCTCTGGATGGTTGGCTTCGATGACTCGAGTCTTGTGACGAGTGTCGGATTTGTGAGGATGGGCTCTCTACAGAACTCATTGTAGACCTGCATTGTGGTTGGTGATACGTCCTCAGTATGAACTCGGCTGCGATCTGCGGTCATAAGCTTGTGAATTTCCTTAGCGCTTTGAGTTCCCATCTCGGCGGACTCGTACACCGCCCGCAAGAAGAACTTGATCCATGCCTCCCAATCGCCGCGCAATCTGATATCGGTGAGCCTTGCATAGTATTCAGTTCGGTTAGACTTGAAGTAGTAGCTGATGTAGAGCAACGGTTTGTCGAGTACTTTCCAGTGGACCAGCAATAATGTGATCAAAAGACGCCCGAGCCTGCCGTTCCCGTCGAGGAATGGATGGATGGTCTCGAACTGAGCATGGATCAGGGCCACTTTTACCAGTGGAGGAATCCTGTCGACTCGATGAACGAACTTCTCAAGGTCTGACATCAGGTGATCCACATTGTCAGGAGGTGGCGGCACGAATTCTGCGGTCATCAGATTTGCTCCGGGCCTTCCGATCCAATTCTGTGACCTACGGAACTCGCCTGGAGTCTTTGCCGATCCTCGCACGCCAAGCATGAGGGTCGAGTGGATCTCCTTGATCAGTCTTGTGCTGATTGGGAGCCGTGCAAGTCGAGTGAGTCCATGATTCATGGCCTTGACGTAGTTTGAAACTTCTTCGATATCCTGTGGCTTCAAGTTCTCTGAGATCGTCTCAGCATCTGGATTCAGGATATCTTCAAGAGAGCACGGCGTGCCTTCAATCTGGGAGCTAAGCAGGGCTTCTTTTCGCACATAAAGGTACACGAACAAGTCAGGATCTGGGATGACGGCTGAGAGCCCGCTGAGCTTGCCAATCGCGTGTGTTGCTTGACCAAGAAGGTAGATCAGTTCCTCGTCTTGAGATAGAGGTGCCTCAGGAGGAAGTGGTGTCGGCTGGAAGGCCTTGTAACCCTTGATGTGGGTCACAAAGCGGCCTGCTCGGTTGGCGTCCGGTGCGGTTTGTCTGAGGTTCTTGGGCTTTTTCATGGCGTTACCGGACACTTCCATAAGTAATGAATAATCTAGAAAACGTCCTCTGAGTTTATCATAAGTAACGAAAAACTTAATTATCGTTACTTAATTTAGAGTCAAGTAACGTTCTTAGGCCTAAAAAGACCCTGGTATTGAAGAACCATTTTTCCGATTTTCTTCGAGTGAAGAACCTCCCACACTACATGCTTACTAAACATGTAGTCGTTCGGGGTGGATTCTCGTGTCAAAACGAACCTCCAAAGTCATGCTCACCCATGAGTGTCGGGTACTGAAACAACTTCGTGAAGAGGCCGGTTTATCCATGCGGGCGGCAGGACTTCTACTAAACGTTTCTAGCAGCATGATTTCTCAGATTGTTAGCAGCGGCCTAAAATCTACAGTAATTGCACAACGATAGTCCTACCGCTCTAACTTTTACTTGCCGCGTACCGTCTTCCCATGGGATGAGCCTGTCCTAATAAAGGAAAAGGCCGGAGCGGTTTTTCGAGGACCACTTCTCCAGCCTTTCTCAGCATAGATAGCATCTGCGCTGA
>JBILMN010000167.1:0-6169 GCA_044375465.1 Oligoflexales bacterium
ATTGGCCAGAAGGCCTGATGTCGACTTGGTCCAGGTGGCCGTCACTGTGGTCGTCGCGGTGGTGATGGACTGTGGTGATGACTCGGTCCAAGTAAGTGTCGTCGCAGCGGCGCAAAATTTCTTGGACGACGTGCCGGCTGCAGAGCCCGATGTGGTGGAATCAACGCAGGCGGCGTTTCTGTTTGATTTGATTTGCTCGACCTCAACGGAGCTCTTGCATGAGACTAAAAGCGCAAATGACATCATCATTCCCGCAGCACTCCGCATGGAAAATGACGCCACACATAACTTTAAGTCTTTTAAATCCATAGGATTTTGATCTCCCAGAATACCCTTTGGGTATCGGAATAAACGGGGGGTGACTTTAGGGATAATGTATGGGGTTAATGGGCTGATATTTATGGATTAAATAGCAAGACTCGAGGAGGCGGGCAGGGGGGGCGGTCCGTCATCCTCTCGGCGCGGGGGTGGTGTTCCGCATCAAAACGGGCTTCTTTCTGTCTGTGACATATCATTTACTGCCGCTACTTGTGATTGATCGCGCATAATCTAGGGTCGATCCAGAAATGTTGCCAAACTGGGATCACACTGATTTCAAACCCGTCTGAGGTCAACTGCAGTGGTGCGCTATCACAGGTTAGAATGTAGAGTTTTTTTACATTAAGTTCGTGGGCTGCAGTCACGAGGGCGCGAACCTCGCGGTCTCTGGTTTGGATCACAAATGTCGATTTGTGATCCCTTGGTTAGATCGATGAAGGCGCTTGCCTGTCGAACGGTTTCGGCTCGCCAATGACGGGTGACGTCGAGGAATTGATCGCTCAGTAGCTCACATTTTCTGCCATTGATATCGTGGGCCAAAATGATTTTGAATGTTCCTGATCCTTGCTGTGCCAAATCAGTCAGAATCTTAGCAACCCAAATTAAGTCATAAGACCGCGTCGCGTTGGTGGCTTCGAGTCCGCTTAAGATCAGCAGGAGCGCGGTTGGTAGGTTTCTATCGATCCGCTCGATGAGGCCTTGATCGACGATGCGTGTCATGAGCTGTGCATCATTAATGGTGTGCAGAATTGGATTTTGTTTGTCGTTTTGCACAGTCTTGTTGCAAATCTGGACTTTGTCAGCCATGGTGAGATCCGCGTAGTTTCCATCACCATTGTTGAAGGGAACTCTAGCAATGAAACCACAGCGCGCTAAAGTCAGCGCTGCTGCTGGTGATTGTCAGGATGGACTCGTCACTGACGGCAAGGCCGTCGCCGGCATGGAGATGGATATCGTCACCTGCGCCACTGCTGCTACTGTGGCTTCTAATACCACTACTACCACTACCACTACCACTACGACCACCATTCAGGACGGCGGTGCCCGTGGCAACTTGAAGCCAATATTTTTGGTTTTCTTTGAGCGGCAAATGTATTGGTGCGTTGTGGTGGCGCGCATGCCACACGGCGGCTTCCTGTCCAAGGGTGGCGCTACCGTCAATACCGTGAGGTGAGGCGAGGCATTTTAGCCCGACCATGGTTTCAGGTAGATCCGTCCAACGAATCTGTTCCCAGCTTGGTGGCCGGTTCTTCTCGGAGGGGAGGATCCAGATCTGCAACATGTGGGTGGGGGTTTTCGTGTCGGGGTTGAATTCAGAATGCATGATGCCGGATCCGGCGCTCATCCGTTGGATCTCACCCGGTTTAAGAATAGCAGTGTTGCCAAGGCTGTCTTGATGGCGCAGTGCTCCGCTGATGACAAAACTGATAATCTCCATGTCGCGGTGCGGATGCATGCCAAACCCCATCCCCGGAGCGATGATGTCCTCATTGATGACGCGCAGGCAGCCCCAATGCATGTGGGCCGGGTCGCGGTATTGGTCAAACGAGAATGTAAACCAGCTTTGAAGCCAGTCAATGCTGCCACGGCCACGCTCTTCGGACCTGCGGATACGCATCATGATAGGGTCGCTCCTCTTGGGCTGGACAAACGCTGGCGCATCAATCGATTAAATAATCGTTGATATTAATATCGTTGGCAAGTGGCGCGTCGCATTGACGAAGTTCCAAGATGGCTGTTGCTCCAAGTCCTGGACCCTCACTTTCGAGGAGCACGCGTCCGCCCATGGCCTGGGCAAGGCGCGCACACAACCATAGGCCGAGACCTTTTCCACCGCGGATAGCTTTGGTGGTTTGAAATGCCTCGAAGCTTGACTTGCTTTGTGGCTTTAAGAGGCCGATGCCATTATCAATGACGCGGATTTGGAGTTTGCCATGGCTGCTTTCCGTGACTTTCAGGGTGATGCGGCCTGCTGTGCCGAGGCCTTTTTCACGAATGGCGTCAGCGGCGTTCAAGAGGAAATTCAAAATAATCTGTTTGACGCGCGTGGCATCAGCCATCACAAAAAAATGACCTTGGGCGGGACGCTCCAGGTTAATCGATTTCAGTTTGTAGGCGCTGATGGCCAAAATATCATCGAGCATGGAACTGACGGCGCAAGATGTGGTTCTGATCTCTTCTGCGTGTATGTGCGAGTTGAGATCGCGGCTAATGCTTGTCAGTAGTTTTGTCATCTGAGACAGGTCAGACAATGATTGAAAACCGTCACTTCCGGGCTTCATGTCGAGGCCCTTTTCAGCTGATTTTATGGCTTGCTCGGAGGTGATATTGATGAGTGTCACAATATTGCGGATTTCGTGGTTGGCAGCCGCGAGGATGCGGCCAGTCATAGCCATGTCTTCGGAGGATTCGAGTGTTGAGCGCAACTGTCGAAATTGCTTGTAGTGCTCCAGAGCATGGCGCACGCGTAAAACGAGTTCTTGATTATTGATGGGGCGCACAATGTAATCGACGGCACCGAGCGCCAGGCCTTTAATGCGGTTTTCGTCTTCGGGTAATGCAGCTGTAATGAGTAGGACGGGTATCTGCGTCAAATTGTTTTCTGGTGCGCGCATCCATTCCAGAAGATCAAATCCGCTTTCTCCCGGCATGCTGATATCGGACAATACAAGGTCAGCGGCAGGGCTATGCAGGGGGTCTTTGATGGTCAGGAGTTTGCGAGCTTCGGCAGCGGAATCAGCGGTCAGCACTGCAAAACCCGCACTCTGAAGAATGGCTTTAAGGAGTGTGCGGTTGTCGGAGGTGTCGTCGACAACGAGAACAGTGCTGCGCGAGTCGCTGTTGGTCACGGAGGGTCTCCCAAAAAGTCGCCGTCTCTATCCATAAACCTCTATGGATGCCGGACCTTACAATCAAAGTGGGGGATTTTGCAACTTGATTGGCCGTCCAGCTTATAAAAAGCTTAAAATAGGGTTTGACTTATTTAGAATACCTGTTAAACACGCACGTGAATGAGGGGATTTCGCCGGTGATTTCTACCGGTTTTACACACGAGGAGTTTTAGCCATGGTTACAAAATCGGGTCTGTTTTGCGTGATAGTGTTGTTAACAGCCGCTTGCGGCCAACAGCCGGGCCATTTTCCGGGTAGTCACCGGAACGATCAACGTCACAATCAGTCGTCGCTCAAGGAGCGGTGGAATAGCGCTAATGATCCGGTGCGCATGTTACCAGATGACTACGAATACAAATTCGCATCGTTGCCGGTTGACGGCCAACTAGATGTGGAACCCTGGGCCGATACCTATTGGCCAAGCAGTCGCGGTGGCCTTGCCTACCGTTGGATGGATCATGAAGAGGGCCACTCTTACGCGGCCGTCACACCATCGAAGGCGCAGACCCTGACTCCTGCTGAAATCGCAAAACTTTCTCCGGCGGAAAAATTCGATATTTTTGTTGGCGACGAAAATATGAGCCTATTGGAAAACGAAAAAAATCGCACGAATCCATCTGACGGCGCTTGGTTTGGTATTTGTCATGGTTGGGCTCCCGCTTCGATGGCGTTCAAAGAACCAAAAGCCATTTTCCTGAAAGGCCCTTCCGGCATTGAAATTCCTTTCGGATCAACTGATATCAAAGGCCTCCTGAGCCTCTACAGCGCTGACTACGCTAACGTTAGCAGTAAATTTTTGGCGTCTCGTTGCAACAAGGATCTAAGTCGTGACCCTACGGCTGCCAATGACCCGGAATGCCGGGATGTGAATGCGGGGGCGTTTCACCTTGTGTTGACGAATCTGATTGGTCGCAAAAAAGAGGGATTTGTTGCGGATGTGACGCGAGATCTTGAAGTCTGGAACCAGCCTGTTAGTGGGTTCAAGTCGCGCGTGATCAAGGAGTCTATTGGACGCTCTCCTGGTGCTGCATTGTTGACGGTTAAGGAAATTGAAATTGAAACTGAGATGCATTATGGCCGCGAGATTCATCAGCAGTGGGAATCCTCAGGTTCTAGCATGGCGACCAAGCGCTATCACTACCGCGTGGAACTCAATCTTATGGGCGAGATCATTGGTGGTGAATGGATGGACGAAGATCGTCCGGATTTCTTGTGGCAAAATAGCGTGCCGAGCTTTGTGGCAACCAGTCGCGGCGGGTATTCAAATGAAATCCAGTGGCAGCATTTAGAGCAGATCTACAATGCCTCGATTTCCGCGAGCGAAGATGCTCCGAATCCTGTGGGTCACTGAGGTCCCTGATTATTTTGGGAGTGTATCAGTATTTTATGGGAGATTTTCTGGGAGACTTTGTGGCGGACTTTGTGACGCCGTCTCCCAGGTCAGGGTGAAACGGGTACCTTGCGGGTGGTTGGATTCAACCTCGATGGAACCATGCATGGACTCTAATAGGGTCTTCACCAGTGATAGACCGAGACCGCTACCTGGTTTTTTGTTGCCTTTAACGCGGAAGAATTCATGGAAGATTTTGTCGCGGTGTTCTTCGGCGATGCCCGGGCCTGTGTCAGTTACAGAGATAGACAGGTGTTTGTCCGACGCTTTCTTGTCAATAGTGACTTTGCCGGTATCCGTATACTTGCAGGCGTTGCCAACGATATTGGTCAAAATTTGGCGCATTTTTGCAAAGTCCAATTGGAGCTGCACATCTGGTGTCGTTGCGTAGAGGTGTTCGATTTTGATCGGTTTACCATTCACGAGGCCTTCGGCGTCAGCGGCGATGTCGTCAAGCAATTGATTGATGGAGCCCAGTCGGACATCGGACGCCGCTTTGCCGCTATCCACACGCCCAATCTCGATGAGGCCATTAATCATCGTGAGAAGACTGTCGGCATTACGCCTTACGATTTGTATGTAGTGCCTTGTTTGTTCTGAGAGTTCGCCGGCGGTGTCAAGAATCAGGTCCGAGTACCCAAGAATGGATGATAACGGAGTGCGAAGTTCGTGGGAGACGGTGGCAAGAAAGATGCTCTTGGCCTTACGGGCCTTCTCAGCGGCGTCGGTTTGTTCCTGTAGTCGGGCGTAGGACGCGTTCACGTAGGCATCGACGGCCAGCAGCTGATCGTACTTGATGATTGACGTGATGGATTTTTGCACCTGAAGCCAGTCTTTGAGTGGCCTTTCCGTGTAGTGAATGGAAAGCTCCTCAAAAATAATCTTCTCGAGCAGCGAGAACATACCCAGGTACCACATCAATGGTAAGTTTACGCGGTCGTGGGTTTGGCCAACTTTGACGCGCTCGCTATCATAGTCATGGCTATACGAGCCGCTAAAAAGCTTGATGAGATAATTTTTGAACGTGTCTTTGAGTCGCGTGGTCGTGGTGTGTTTTGCGATAATCGCGCGCAGAGGTTCATGGGCGAGCATTTGCTCATAAAACCGGTCAACAATGGCAGAAAACCGCGGCGCAATCGCGATCCCCGCGTCGCGGATCACATGAGCTTCTGCGTCTCCAAGACCGACGAGTTCCGCGCGAAGATGATGCGTGTTAGAGGGCATGCCGGCAGTCTCGTTGCTCGTCCTGGCCATTGATCTTTAACTTGATCCACTGGCCCCGCGAGTTGAGATGTTCTTTGGTCAGGGCCAGAACAGATTCAGGAAGTTGGCAAATCTGATTTCCTGCAAGTAAAAGATGCTCCAGGTTTGTCAGGGAGCCCAGGCTATCAATGGACTCAATCTGGTTACCACTGATATTGAGCCAACGCAGTGTCGTAAGTTCTCGGAGTTGGTTCACGGCAGATAAGTTGTTGTCTGAGAGGTTGATGGCGTCCACTTTGGTGAGGCGCTGGAGGCCTTGGATGCTATCTGTGGTGGCGATTTTATTGCGACTGGCATCGAGCATGAT
>JBILMN010000168.1:0-6166 GCA_044375465.1 Oligoflexales bacterium
CCGAAGGAATTTATCCCTGGTGTGGAAAAGGGCCTCAAAGAGGCGATCGACAAGGGCCCTCTGGCCGGTTGCCAGGTCATTGGCTGCCAAATCGACCTTCTCGACGGCGGCTTCCACCCCGTCGACTCCTCCGAGATGGCCTTCAAAATCGCTGCCCGCGCGGCCTTCAAAGAAGCATTCCTAGCCTCGAAGCCAGTTCTGCTGGAGCCGATCATGCGCGTTGAAGTTGAGACCCCGGTTGACTTCCAAGGTCCTGTTCAAGGTGACCTTTCCTCTCGCCGCGGACTGTTGCTTGGTTCTGACATGCGTGATGACTATGCGGTCATCATTGCAGAAGTCCCTCTGTCTGAAATGTTCGGCTACTCCACTGACTTGCGTTCCAAAACCCAAGGTAAGGCTGGTTTCTCCATGGAATTTGCTCGTTACAAGGCTGTTCCAACGAACATTCAAGAGCAGGTCTCCGCGAAATTCCGCGAAGATCAAGCCAAGGGCAACAAAGAATAGTTTTGATAAAATAGTTTCATCAAAAAAGGCGTCCCGCAAGGGACGCCTTTTTAATGGGGACACCCGACTGTCCCCGGTAAAACCCACTAAAATACACACATCAAACTCTGTTCCAATGACTCGCCTGAAGACGTCTTGCCAGTCATGGTGGCCGGGTAAAAACCGGTCGACGTGCGGTCTAGGGTGATGATCATACTGAGTCCACCAAAAACATAAAGTCGTTCGAAGGCAGATCGCTCATCAGCATTTTCCCAGACACCCGATGCCCAAATAGCATCCGACGGCTTGCCCTCTGTCGCAGAGGCATTGATCTGCCAGTATTTGAGCTGAGCTCGCTCACTGGTGATATCCTGATAAACCTCAACGTTCCAGCCACCTTGTGAGCCACTCGGGGCGCAGGTCGCAAAGGCACGCTCAGATTTTGCGGAGATCGCGGCGGTTGGCGCTCCACGGAGCTGGCTACCCTCATCGCGAAGCTTGCAGCTGCTGGTAAAAGGGGCCAGAAAAAGCACAAATGTGAAGGATCTAAGGGCCTTTATCATGGTTAAGCCTCCTCGGATGTTGTTCTGAAATTCTATCATTTTTTGCGTTTTATGGGGGATACCTGGGTTTATGGGGGCACTGGGGGGACAGGCGCGTGCCAAAAATCCCCACAAAGAATATTCCAATTTTTAATAAAATAATGTACCACTTCCCATGATTTTCAATATATAGGAACGCTTAACGATGCCCTTAGGTTTAGGAACAAAGCCCCGCCGTGCCCGCAGTTGGACCGCAGATGATTTCCGGCAAGGGCGATTGCTCAGTGTCATCACCAACACAGTGGCCAGCATTGTTGTCGCCAGTGGCCTGGTGTCATGCGGCCCCTCACACGGGACGATCTTCGACTCCCGGACGCATCTCCAAAGCTCCGCGGCTTTCACGTCAACCACCGATCCCAACGAGCGCAGCGAAAATTCCCGCAATGACCTGCCGGAGTTTGTCATGACCCATGAGCTACCTGACGTCTCACGCCGTCTCACCAACTGGCTCAACACGTGTTGGCTTCATGCTGGAGTGAAAGAGATGGAAGTCGCCTACTACCGCGTCATGCACGACGGTAAACCGATGTCCGTTGAACATATGTTGATGAATGCTCTGCACGATCGGTTATTTCGAATCGTTCAAGGTGCACCGGTGCGCAATGCCGAATTGGAGGCCGGTGGAGACATGAATGAGGTGCGCCGTCTCGCCAGAGAATACGGTGTGATTCCTGAGGCCACATGGTCTCAGGCGGCAAAGCCGTGGGGTGATATGGCTAAAGATCTGAATCCTGCGGCAGCCCGCCTCAGGGCTAAATATCTACGCCGCGTGGAAAACGGCCAACCCGTAGACGACGTTAAAGAGGAAGCAGAAAACCTATTCACGGATATCCTTGATGATCACGATGTCCATGTCCCCGAATGGTTTTTGCACAATGGGGCCAAGGTTACACCCCAAGCTTTTGGCAAGACATTTTTGACTGAAAACGATCAAGACTACATTCTTATGCTTGCCAAGGCCCAATACCCGACCAAGCCCTCTAAAGAAGATCTTGCCACCGTTCAGGACGGGTATCTCACGACCTGGTCTAACATTGAAACTGCTATTGTTGATCAGATCAACCAGGAGCGCAGTGTGTTGCTCTCTATTTACTGGAGCCATCACGGCATCCACATCAAAAAGGGTGTTGTGACGATTGACAAAGATTCATTGGATCCTCCAGAAAAACTCGAGGGTCATGTTGTTAATATTGTTGGGTATCATCTCAACGATTCCAAACAATTGGACCGACTCAAAATTGAGAACACCTGGGGACGCTATGAGGGCAGCGCCGGCTTTTACTCCATTTCATGGAAGGACCTGAAGACCATTTACATGGCCATCACGATTCCAGATGGTTTTTCTTATGTGCGTTCCAGTGAAATGAAGGGCGAGGTCGTCACGGATTGAGTGCTTTGAGAACCTTCGTTAAGCTCCCAGTCGATGAGGTCGTCACTGATATCATCGCAAGCATTCAAGCCGGACAGGATGTGATTCTCAAAGCTAGCCCCGGCAGCGGTAAAACCACGCGTGTTCCTCCATCCGTAATGGCAAACGTCTCCGGAGCCGTTTGGGTCCTTGAACCACGACGGTTAGCCGCGCGCATGAGCGCCACAAGAGTCGCAGACGAACGAGGCGAACCCCCCGGTGGCACCATCGGCTGGCAAATGCGTTTTGATACAAATTATGGAGCGAACACTAAAGTCTTATTCCTGACAGAAGGGATGTTCACCGCACGACTTGCTCAGGACCCAAGCTTGACTGGGGTTTCATGTATCATACTGGACGAATTTCATGAGCGCCATCAACAAACCGATGTGGCCTTCGCCCTTTGCCGCAGACTGCAAGCGACGTCAAGACCAGACCTTCGCCTGATCATCATGTCAGCCACTCTTGAGTTGGAGGCACTGAGCAAAGCGCTGCCCAGTGCACGGTTGATCGACGTCTCAGCGCCTGTATATCCCGTAGAAGCACGCTACTGGCGTGGAGATTACCAGTTGCCCATTGTCGACAAAACGGCCAAGGGCATTATTGATATGACCAATGATCAGAGCCATAGCGGTCACATCTTGGCATTTTTACCGGGAACGGCAGAAATCCTCCGGGTCAGATCTGTGCTACAAAGAACCTTGAATCCCCATCAATGGATCATTCTTGAACTACGGGGATCACTTGACCGCGAGACTCAGGATCTCACCTTCGCGCAAACAGCGGAGCGGAAAATAATTTTAGCGACCAACATCGCCGAATCATCGCTCACCATTCCCGGAGTCACTGCGGTCGTCGACTCGGGACTTGCCCGCGTTCCAACATTCAATCTTTTCACCGGACTTTCAACCCTTGAGACAAGGCCGGTGAGCAAAGCGTCACTGATCCAAAGACAAGGCCGCGCCGGTCGAACAGCACCGGGAATTTGCCTGAAACTTTTTTCGCAGTCCGATGAGGCCTCAAGACCAGATGTGGACGCACCTGAAATCGGCAGACTGGATTTGTCACAAGTATACCTGACACTGGCTTGGCTGGCGCACCGAACCGGGTCGCCATGGAAACCCGATGACCTTCCTTGGCTTTCGCCGCCACAAGAGCGTCAGTGGGAAGACGCCAGGAAGCTTCTCGTGATGCTGGACCTAATCAACGCCGAGGGCCAGGTGATTCGCCCGAAAGTTGCAAACCTACCCTTGCACCCCCGACTCGCTAGACTTGCAGACGCCTTGGTCCAACAAGGCCTCACCGATGAGGCACCCTGGCTAACGGCCATTCTGGCAAGCCCAGACGATGTCAAACCCCCGGAAGGTGATAACTCACACCTAGGTTGTGATTTGACCGCACGTTATGAATCCGTTCGAAAGTCTCCTCAGCGCTATGCGTCGATCCGTCGAGCCGCTCGTCAGATCGCAGGACTTATGGATAACAGGCGCTGCAAAGATATCACTGACTGCCCACCGGCTCACGAACTGCACCTGGCATGGGCCTTGTTACAAGCATTTCCCGACCGCGTGATGATGCGTCGCGATACCGCCCTTGCGAAAACAAGAGGAATCAACACCACCATTTGTAACGGCGGCGATCTGACGCTTGCCGCTGATAGCGCAGCGAGCCATGCCGACTGGATGATCGCCCTCGACGCCTCATCAATACGTGTGACTGGCAGTGCCGCAAGCGGGCAAAACGCCTCGGCGGCGGGACAACGGGACATGGTCACGATGGCGTCGATGCTCAGCACAGAGGATTTAAAATCAGCGCCCGCAGGTTTTTTGGCGACCGAAGATCAAAGCCAGTGGGACGAACGCCTTGGCAAAACCCGCCGTATGCGGATTGTAAAATACGGTGTTCTTACGGTTTCAAGCATCGTGATGCAAGAACAGACCGCAGAAAATTCTGCGCAACAGACCGTCATCGATAGCAATCGATTATCAGAACACATGATCAAGCATTGGCCAAAGCCTTTTGCATCAGCGGATTTTTTTGATCACTATTTGCTAAGACAACAACTGCTCTTGACGCACAAACTAGTGTCCCATGCTTGGGATGCCCATGAACTCAAACAGCTGCTCATCGCCCACATTTGTGACGAGGCTGATTCTTTTGCCGCGGTGACCTCCAAACCGCTGGAGGACTGGCTCAGAGCCTGTGTCGGCGAGGACGAATACACCACCATTCATCGCTATGCACCTCTATCCATCAAAGTCGGCGCAGGCCACCGAGTTGATGTCCACTATCCTGCCGACGCATCACCTTGGATTGAGGCCAGATTGCAGAACTTCTTTGGACAAGTGGAGACGCCAAAAATTCTCGATGGTCGCCTCCCCCTGACGCTGCATCTGTTGGCGCCAAACATGCGTGCTCTGCAGGTGACCACGGATCTAGCAAGCTTTTGGCGCGGCGTCTATCCGTCCCTACGCCAGGAATACATGCGCAAGTACCCGCGACATTATTGGCCGGAAAACCCATTCACTGCGGAGCCACCTCCCATGAAGCCGCGAAGGCGCTAGCCGCAGATCACCCCAAGGCATTTGCGTTGTTTTTTACCAAATCTCATGAAGTAAAGGCTTCAACTATGTCAAACCTCATCAATCAGACTGATCTCCAACACGCCGGAAAAAACCACCGGGTTGGCTCCGGGCTCATCGGCGCAACTCAATCGTCGGTCACATTTAGAACATTCGCAACCGATGACCCTCCGGTGTATAGCCGCCTGGGCAATACAGAAAACCATCTTGAGGTGGAATCACTCCTGGCCAAATCTCATCATGCCGAAGCGGCCATTGTCACGGGTAGCGGCATGGCCGCGTTCAACCTTATCTTTCAAGCGCTGCTTCGCCCTGGAGATCATGTTTTGGTGCAGGAGTGTTGCTACGGCGGAACCTATAATTTGCTAACCAAAATTTTGGCGCCTTGGGGGATCACGTGCGCATTCGCACCGATCAACGAATGGGAGTCCGCCTGCAAAGATAGCACCAAAATGGCAATTTTTGAGAGCATTTCCAACCCGTTTTGCATACCTCAAGATCTTGGCCGCGCCGTGGATTTATGTCGCAAAAAAGGCCTGATTAGCGTCTGTGATAATACCTTTGCAAGTCCCGCTCTTTGCCAGCCCCTATCCTTCGGTGTCGATCTTGTTCTCGAAAGCGCGACGAAATACCTCAATGGACACTCTGATGTGATTGCTGGCATGGTCGCCGGCAGCTGCGCTTTGATCGCAAGGCTGCGGTCGTGTCACGCATACCTTGGTACGTTTCTCCCCACCCATGAGTGCGCTTTGTTAACTAGGGGCTTACGTACCTTGGCATTACGCATGGAGCGCCACACCATGACGGGTGCGACCTTTGCTCTCGCGATGACCAAGGCAGCCGATGTCGTGAAGAGAGTGCATTATGGCGCAGATGTCACACAACCCTTACACCGTTACTTTCCTTATGGCTTTGGTGGCATGGTGGCCGTTGAGTTTGAGCCCCGTGTCCGTGTCAAAGCCATGATGCGCGCCATGACTCTTGTCTCAGACGTTCCAAGTCTTGGCGGCACTGAATCCACGGCAACCATGCCCGCTTTTACGACCAATTGGTTTATGTCGCAGGCAGAAAAATCGGCTTTTGGTATTGAT
>JBILMN010000169.1:0-6162 GCA_044375465.1 Oligoflexales bacterium
ACGTCCCTAAACTTCCGTAGATGGCGATTCCGTCGGTGCCTGAGGTTTTGTCCGCATAAAATACGGGAATTTGCACTTCTCCGCCGACGATGAGGCTGCCAACCCTCATTTCATAGGCGCCACGAAGTTCTCCGTAAAGTGACGATGAGCTTGCGGATTCGGTGACGCTCTCTTCACCCTCAAAGATGGCCGGGATGGTGTATGTGACCGTGACCCGGGCCATCCCAAGACGGCCGCCAAAACGCAGTGCGGAATCGCGATTCGTGGGGAAAATGTAGCTTGCGCCACCGGCAAAGCGCAGCATGCTGATCGAAACGTACTCGTTACCAACTTTTACGTAGTCCAACCCACCATCAATGGCCATGGTTTTGGTTCGAGGTAGTGTTGCCCCTGCGCCGAAAATCATAGCGGAATTTTTGCCCATGAAAAATCCGACGAGCCCCCGAGCGGTGGCTTTTTCTGATAAATCAGATGAGTTTGTGCGTGACGATTCATGGCTGTCTTCAGCTGTTTCAGTGGCGTCTGATTTTTTGTGCGGAGACCTCGAGTTGCGCCGAGATGATGCCGGCTTTTTCTTGTTGGTGGCAAGCCATATCTCAGTCGTTGACATGGGGTCATCATACTCTGTAGCTGCCAGAACACCCTGGAGTGATGTCAATAATAAGCCACATATGAACGCTAAAGTGCGCCGAGTTGCTGTCATGAGTGTCATGGGCGTCGTCAATCCTAATGAAAGCAAGTGTGTGATCGCATGGGCCAATCCATTCGGCTATTTTAGCATATTTTCTTTTGAGTGTGATGATGTCCCCTCGGGCTTTGCTGCAAATCACTGTGCGTCATACAACATGGGCCATAGCCAGCGGTTGTCATGAGTGCCTAAAAGCGTCATCATGACAGTGTGAAATGACGGATATTCAAATGCGACGGATTTATGAAAGACACCGCAGACACCTCCATCAAAAAAAGCCCATCACGCCCCACACTGCCCGTGCGCCTTGGAGTCGTGTCTTTTTTAAATGACTGTTCAAGTGAGATCTTATCGCGGGCGTTACCTCTATTTTTGACCGGGGGCCTTGGACTCAGTCCACTCATCTTGGGCATTGTCGAAGGCGTGTCTGAAACCGTAAATATTTTGGTCAATGCCGTTTCCGGATGGCTTTCGGATCGTATGGCCAGCCGTAAGCCACTGGTGCTTGCAGGCTATAGTTTGTCAGCTCTTGGTCGAACCCTGATGTTTTTTACCGGAGTCGCACCTTTAATCGTCGCATCAAGGATTTTGGACCGATTTGGCAAAGGGGTGAGAACGGCCCCGAGGGATGCGTTGATTGCCGATGACGCGAGAAGCACGCATATGGGGCGCGCTTTCGCAATTGCGCGAAGTCTTGATACCACGGGTGCTGTGACCGGCCTTTCTATGGCGATTTTTATGGGAATTGGTGCCCATGACATGACGCCGGAGCTTTTTGGCTCGATGCTGGCCATGTCGGTGCCGTTTGCCTGGGCTGCGGCTCTGCTACTGTGGCTTTGGGTGCCAAGGCTTCCGCGCCAGACCCATGCCAAGGTTTATTTGACGTGGCATATTCCTCGCGAGATTCGTCCGATCCTGGCTGCAATCGCAGTCTTCGCACTCGGTAATTCGTCCGATGCGTTTCTCGTGATTCGAGCCAAAGAGGTGGGTTTTGATTTTGGTGAGATACTGGCCCTTTTCATTGTCTTTAATTTATTAGCGTCGGTGGTAGGGTGGCTTGTAGGTCAGTGGTCTGATCGCTATGGGCGCAAGCGGTTCCTGGTCGTTGGCTGGGTGGTGTATTGTGTTTGTTACCTTGTCATGGGCGCGGCGACGTCATCACTTTTATTTGCCGTGACATTTGCGGTATACGGAGCATTTTATGGTCTCACTGACGGCGTCGAGAAGGCTCTTTTGGCGGATCTTCTTTCGCCGCGTAAGCGGGGTCTTGGTTACGGTGCTTTTCAAATGACCCTGGCGGTGGTGGCGATACCTGCAAATATATTGACAGGCTATATAAGCACGAAGGCGGGTCTTGGATGGGCCCTTGTGGTGTCGGCAGCATTCTCTCTTGCAGGTGTGGTCATGTTGATTTTCATGTTGCCACATCTGCGGCCCTGGGATCCGGCAAAGCAGGATCTAGAGACGATGGCGATGGGTGGATAGTTCAGGAATGTGATTTGGCTTCCAGAAATATTGCCTTAGAGTCCAGATCAAGAGATCATGGACTCAGCTCATCCATTGAGGTGAATGGTCTTCAGTTCAGATAACCATGAGAGTGAGAGGTGCAGGCGATGTCGAAACTTAAGGAAATGGGACTGACCTCGTTGGTGGCTTTTGCGTTGTCCATCGCCGTCATGACCCTGATAATTTCATGTAAAGCCCGTGGTCCTTCTGGATTACGGAGTCTTGATCAGTTTACAGAGCTCACGCGACGTCATAACTATTGTGTTGCTGATCCAAAAGTGACCTATGATCCAAAAAATTTCCCCATTCTTGGGAGAATCCACCTGCTGGGAGATTCTGGAGTAGAGCTTGACACGCCGCTTCGCAACTTAGTAAGTCATGCCGTTATTAATATTCCCATTGCCGTCCAACAGGCGTTTGTCGCGGCAGCAGGTCAGGTCTTGATTATGGATAACGCCAGTGAGATCTGTCGGGACGTCGCAAAAGTTATCAATCCTGGGGTGGCTGGGGCTTCTGATCTAGACGAGATGCAAAGTTGCCTTGTCGTGATTCCCGCCACGAAGACATCAGGAGAGCTACTTCACGCAGTGTTTCCCTCACAAATCAAGGCCGTACATCATCATATGATGCGTGTTTTTGGCAGTTTTGTGACTGACGTCATGCCTGTCAAGTTGCCCCGAACAAAGACGGCGGTCTACGGGGCGATGGATCTGGCGGCACGAGATCTGGTTGCAGATATCACCTTGTCCAAAGTTTTAAGCGCAAGGACTTTGAAAAATTTCTTCACAGACGCGGATTTTGATCAGCTCAAAAATAGGATCTTCAAGGACCCAAATATAGGCGCAGTAGAGTTATTTTCTGGCCTTGAAGCCGCGAAAAATTCCGATTTGTGGCGATTCAAAAAAATGGCTTTTATCGAAAGCTTTGATTCCTATTTTTGCAATGGCTGGGCCGATGAGAGGCAAAGCCTGGTTCGCGATGTAGTGGCACAGCGAAAGTCGGGCCGTGCCTTGGATGAGGTTCAAAATACACGTTACATGATGTCGCAGCTTTTCCCCAAGACGTTTCGCGGGTTTAGCGTAACATTCCCACAGGTTATCGATGCGGTTTCTGCACCGGGCGGTCACCATTTAAGCTTAGCTCCAACCCGCTCTGACGATCAAAGTTCTGGCAGCCCAGCGTGGGCGGGAACAAAAGCCTTTTTTGGAAGTCTTTGGTCAAACACGGGTGGAGCGGTCGCGCGAGTTCAGCAACGCTATGCGGCGCGCGTTGAACAAGAGATCTACAAGGCCGTAGATTCTGGATCGTCTCTTGCAGCGGCGCTTGCCGTTGGAACAGTGTCAGGCGCTGCAAGTTCATACCACGAGGAGATTGCTGAACCTGTTGGACAGCGTGCAGACCGCGTGTTTCAAGAACAAATCACTGGCGGTGCTTCTATCGATCAAGCGCTGCGAAATACTTTAACCGTGGAATTGCTTCGACCAACGGGCGCTCCGGCAATTGCAGAGACCACATATCTTGGTCAACGGTTTGACGGAAGTGCGTACAAAGATAATGTGGAACGCGCGACAGAATTTGTCGGAGGCGTGTCAAGCCTTGCTGGAACGACTGCTGCGGTTGTCGCCTTTGTTCCTGGCGTAGGCAATCGCGTGGTGGGAGGAGGCTCGCTTCCTGAATCTCCTGGCGTCTTGCCTTCGGCCGCTGAAGCGGCCGAAAATGCGGCAAAAGCAAAGTCATTGGGCGTGCCCCTAAATCGTATCCAGGATGTGGGTGAGGCGTTTGAGTCGGGCGCGCATGTGACGGTGATTCCTAAGGGCACAACGCTCTACCGCGCAGGTGGCAGCGCAGGAAAATGGATGACGCTAGAACCCATCAAAGACCCTGTGAATTCATTGGCGCTCCCCGTATCTAGCGAATCCGGTGCTCATGCATTGTCAAAATTTATCACGACCAAGGACATTACGGTACTTCAAGGCAAAGTCGCGCCTCAGCCATCAATGGTGACACCAGGAAACCTTAAATTGGGTGGCGTCGTTCAAATATATATCCCAAAAGAGCAGCTTTTATCAGGTGTACGCGTGGCCGCCGACCAGGCGATTTTAGGTGGTGCCGCTGGTGCCGGTGCTGCGACAAGGCAAAAATAATGACTGATCGGTGAGGATCTGAAGATTGTGATAAGCTAATATATTTTTCAGATGTTTTTTTGGCGTAGTAATCAATAAACAATTCATTGTGTGAAACTTGCTGCCAACTAAGAATCGCGCAGGACAGCCGACTGCAATAATCGCTTTCAAAGTCGATTTGATAGTCGATTTGATAGTCGATTTCAACCTGTCAAAAATAAATCAAAGATTGCTCTCTTTTGTTAAAGCTCCAAATAGATGTAAATCGTCTTCTGTGAATTGATTTTAAGAGGATTTAAGTGGCTATGGATTCCCTCCGATACCGATGTTCTAGTGGCGAGGACAACGGGTTAACATGGCTATCGGTAAGACCGTTAAGGGTAAAATTTTTGTATCCATGACTGGCGGTTTGCTCCTTCAGGCGGTGGTTTCCTGCAAGGCGACACAGACGACCGTTTGCGAGGATCCCAAAAGTCAGGACTGTCCGGTGGTCACAAGCGCTTCGCCTGCCCCTGCGACTGACGAGTCGCCACCGCCGGCTGTGGTGACGCCGGTATCACAGGGATCCGTCTTAGCAGCTCCTAACACATCACGTTATAACGGCTCAAAGACCTCACTATTATGGGATGCGACGATCCGCTTTCAGTTAGAGTCTGATGACTCTGTTGGAATTTACCGAGACACCGCAGGCACTGCGCTCATCGCGCCGCAGCCCAGGACGGCAGGTGAACAGGTGTTGGAGCTATCAAACATCGACGGATTTAATGGACCAACGATGCTTTACGCAAAGTCTGACAAGGAGACCGCCCCCTATGTGCCGCTTGGCATGATTGGCGCAGAGCCTGTGAGTTTTGCGTTGCCAGGGACCAATGGCGTGATTTCGGCGATCGCAAAAGATACCGTCTCTACCGCGAGGGGATGCACAGCGGTCACTCCGTGTATCTATATGGCAGGAAATTTCACTGTCATTGCCGGGATCAAAGCAAAAAATATCGCCATGTACCGAACAAGTGACGGACGATTTGAGGCTCTCGGTCAAGGCGTCGATCAAAACAGCGTCATGGCGCTTACGGTCTCCGACACCGGTGATCTGTATGTGGGCGGTGATTTTTATGGGGTCAATGGTGGTATGGCCTATACGGGGAGGCTGGCTCGCTGGAACGGCACACAATGGAGTGCCGTAGGAGCAGGCGCTGTAGACGGGCCGGTATTCGCTCTACTAAACCGGGGAAATGCTCTATATGTGGCAGGATCCTTTACGGCACCAGGCAACAAAATTGTCAAATATGATTTAACGACTGCATCATGGTCACAATTTATGGGTGATGTCACCTTTAATCAGCCCATTACCGAGCTTGCCTGGGATCCCGTTGGCAATAAATTGGTTGTGGCCGGTATGTTTACGCTCCCAGAACTCTATGTGGCTCGTTACGATGCTACTGATGCTGTTGACCCGTGGAAAACGGTTGTCACAAGCACGCCTGCAATGGCAGCAAGAGTTACGGCGCTCGCCTTTGACACCAATGGTGATTTATTCGTGGGCGGTGATTTTTCGACTCCCGTTCCCGCCTTGTTCAAAATCCCCGTAAGCACCACATCCCCTCAATCCTGTGGTTCCGTTCCAAATGGCACAGTGACAAGAGATCTGGCTTTCAATGCGGCCAATCAACTTTATGCCGTAGGTACTTTCGGCGTTCGAAAGCTTGTCGATACGTCTGGCACCCTAAGTCTTGAAACCGTTGGGGACCATCCTTTCGGTGATTTAAGGACCATGTTGTGGTTGGATGCTCAAAAGCTTTTAGTGGGCGGGATTTTTGAAACCAATACCACCTATTCAAAGAAAAT
>JBILMN010000043.1:0-20175 GCA_044375465.1 Oligoflexales bacterium
CGAAGACCCTTGTAGTGAAGGGATTGAGGCCCCTAGAGGAATCCCCCCGTTTTTCTTGGGCCCCTTCACTTGTGCGATAAGACCGGCCGAACGCCTGCGTATGCCAAAGCATCGTTGTTGTTCCCCCTCATCAACAACTGCAGGATCGTTCGGCCGGTTATGATTTTTTGGGTGTGCGGTGATCTGTCCTCAGAGCACGATCAGGAATGATCGTCGGACCTCGAGGAGTTGGCAAAACAACCATGATGTATTGATGCGGGAAGCCCATGACTTCGCACAAACAAGGTCTGCTCAACACAGCCAGCTACACTAAACCCGCAAAAAATGTGTCGTAATGGATGACCTGGATATTCAAACCCGGATAATTCCGGTGAGCATGCGCTTTAGTCACAAGTTGAAAGTTCATCATAGTGCCAAAAAGTTGCGAAAAATGAATTAAATTCGGACTTGGTTCTTCTTTATTTGATTTGCACTCCACCAGCATCCAGGGTTTTCCTGATTTCGTCACGCAAAAATCGACCTCGCGTTTATCTTTTGTTCGCAAATAGTACAGCTCAAATTCCCCTTGGGCCGTATCAGTCCAGTATTGGCAGCACTTCAAAAGATGCAGTGCGGCGAGATTCTCAAGGCGTTTTGCAGGATCCGAGATTCTCAAAATATCAAATAGGTAAACCTTTGGTTGCGCGGACAGTGATCGCGGTATTCTTTTCGCGTAAGGTCTGACCAAAAAGCAATAATACAAGGCTTCAAGAACTTTGAGCCACTGATAGGCGGTTCCATAGGCAACGGAACAGTCCTCGCGCAAACTATTGATTGAAAGCAGGGATCCAACACGTTCATTTAAAAACGAGATATACACTTGGAACAGATTCACATCTTGGATCGATTGAATGTCATTGACGTCTTCGTGCACGAGTCGTTCCAAGCGCAAGCGGCTCCATCGCATCGCTTTCTGCTGGCTTCCGGCAAAAAATGGCTCTGGAAATCCTCCTGTTGTTAGGAGGTCGGCCACCTTGTAAAGAGCCTTGGTGGTCTGAAAAATTTGATCGGGTGAAATGGGATGCGGATTTTCTGCAACAGAGTATGGGTGCAGCCGATAGGGGATATATCGACCCATCAGACTATCAGATCCTTTTCGGTAGATATCCTGTCTCGCGCTACCAGTAACAATGATCGGTAATCGGTCACCGATCTGATCATAAATGCCCTTGAGCTTTTGCTTCCAGTGCTTGCGATCTTTGTGTATCTCATCCAGAACAACTGGGCCATCGCCACGAGCTTCAATGCTATTCATGGCAGAACGCATCCAGGCCTTACGAAATTGATCGTCATCCCACGTAAAGTAATTGGCGGGACCGCCCAGGTACGCTTTAGCCAGGGTCGTCTTACCAACCTGTCTTGGTCCAGAGATGATAGCAATCTTGTGATCTTTTAATGCATCCTGGGATAATACGTTGAAAAGATATCTTTTTTCCACTTTAAATCTCTCATATGAATGATAGAAAGTCGCGACTTTCTATCATTTTACTGAAAGATTGCCAAAGACACAACAGCTCTTGTTGCGTTGCTCCAAATAGACTGAACCGGGACGTTCCGCCCATTGGTCGCATGTTTTTTTTGAGGGGGCGTTGAGTGGGAGTCGTTCATTGATGAGGCACGATGGCTTCTCACTGAAGCCAAGATTTGACGTTACGATGTCCATGGAAGATTCCGCAATCGCTGCGGTTCACGCGTTATCGTTAAAAACTGGAGATGATATTCAAGCAGTCGTCGCTGCGATAACATCAAATCCGCCCAAAATCACGGACGATGACTATCAATTCGCAATAAATCGCCTCAAAGATGAAGAAAGCAACTCAGTCAAGCGATTGGTCGGCGATGACAAACACCGACAAATGATCGCATTTCGGGAAAAATGGAACAGCGAGATCGATTCTCGGTTTGGAATTCATTTCAAGGTGGCTGGGTTTTGATGGACCTGGGGAATCCCGCGCAATGTCTGATGCGCAGGCATAGCAGATTCTCTTGGTTAAACATGATCTTACACTGCAAGGTATGACGTCATGCGTGATCGTTAGAAAACCTGCACTTTTAGGTGGTTGCTAACACTTATGAAGACTCCGATATCAAATTTCAAAGAGGTCACATGCAAAACACACAATTTTTTCCTCGGGAGACGGCAGCACCACGTCTCGTGTCGCATGAATAAATCCTAAAACCATTTCTCGAAGTTTTTTGTAGTCCGCCTCAGATAACGAATAGAGAGTCGTAAAATGCACGCCGCGATGAGACGGATCAAGCTGCATTTTTTGATTGGCAAGATTTCGCCAAATATTGTGATAGCTAATATTCCATGGAGAGTCGCTATTGATGTGAATATTTTTATCGGTAGCCACGACGGTCGATCCATCGCGTTTTAATAGACCCATATTTTCAAGATCAAAAACAGCTTTCTCAACCGCATCTTTAGACACCTTGAGTTTGTCCACGATTGACCGGACGTTCTGGTATTTTGGAATGGTCACCAACATGTGCACGACCGGATAAATCCAAGATGCATAATAACGACTATCAGCCGGACTGGCAGGCACCGGCTTGGACTTTATTGTCTCACTCAGACGAGTTTTTCTGGAGCGAATTTTTTGGATTTCACCCGTTAAATATTCTGAGAATTCGCGATTGGTCGAACGCTCTCGTTGGACGAGCGCAATGAAGAACGCGGTGGCGTCGGCATCAAAATGCCAAAAGCGAGACATGCCGTGTGCTTGCTCGATTGTGAGATGGGTTGAACCATGCAGAACCTGAGATATGTGGGAGGATTGACTGCCCGCAGCCGCAGCCAGAAGACTTTTATAGCCCCTGGTGTTACCAGATTTTTCAATCTGATAAATCAATAATTCCCGGTATTTATCAAACGCGAAGATGGTCATTTTTTATGAAAAATAAAAGTTTAATGATGTTTTTTATAACATAAATCTAGCTGCGTTCAAGAGCTAAATGCTAATGTCCTGGCCATAGAAGAATCAGCAGAAGAATCAGCGGCCGCGCTTCTTCATAGCAATTTGAGAGACATTATGTTTAACACCCACTTATTAAGGAATGATCTGACTATGAAAAATTTAGCACCGCATCATTTAGCACCACATCAACGACAACGTGGCTGGAAATCTATGACAGTCAAATCTTTGGCTGCTTTTTTGGCCATATCCTGTGCGGCCAACGGTAAAGCACCTGATCACCAACACCCGAACCAAGCCAACACACAGTCGGAGCCAACACATGCAGTCACTGTTGCGGAGGGAGGAGCCACCAGCGGTGGCGGAGAACTAGTCGCCGATGCCCACAACCCGTGGTTTTTACAAAATACGCCTGTAGTAAAATACTGCATCACCTCGAGTAGTGAATTCGAATGGGACGACGATCATTGGACAAAAATTGATGCTGCGTTTCAGTCAGCTGTCGCTTATTGGAATGAGCAGATCAAACTTGCTGAGCCGTATCAAAAAAGCCGACTACCTGACGGATCAAAACTCAGCTTGGGCGGTCAAGAGTTTGTTCACATTGGCTGTAACGACGAAATGGTCGATCTCACCTTAAGTTTAGGTGTCCTCAACGATGAGCAATTGGCTGCAATCAAAGACCCCGCAAGGTTTGCTGCCATCACTGTCAGAACCAGTTACGATCCAGAAGATTTACGCGGCAGAGGGTTCATTTATATTGCCCCAGATAGAGGGCCACGCGCCTTTAAAGGTCTAAATCTCGTGGACGATGCCTGGACGCAGGGCGATCATAATAATCTGCTCCGATTAACGTTCATCCATGAGCTTGGTCATATTTTCGGTTTACAACACCGCGATCATGACAGTCTTAATCTCATGTCATCAAAGTTTGTGGAAACGATACTGCAGCGGGACAATTATCGAGCCTATCTAAATGTCGACAAACCTGATGGACTCCTACAAAACTACAAAGATCCTCAATCGATGATGAATGCAGGATTTATCACTTGCTTCATGAAGGGGCTGCCCCCCAGCCCGATTGTAACCTTCTTTAATGCGAATCTTGAAGCGGGTCGATGCCTTAGGTTTGATCCTTTTAAAGGCGATAGGGAGCCATATACAACTTTTGGTTTTCAGATCTGGCAAAGTTCCGAAACTGGTGCTGACATTAAACATCTTGGTTTTGTGGGAGCAGAAAGATTTGACGATGCGAAAATGAAAGTCTCAAACCATATCGTCTCCGATCTATATGTGACACATCGCCAAAAAGTTCTGCCCTTGACCATTTCAAGACCCCAGACATTGTCAGTGCTGGAATCATCAGTGTTTAAATTCAGCGGATCATTAATTCAATGGTATGGTGATAATAAGCAGACCCTAAGCCTGCTTTCGATTGAGCCCAATCGAATCAAAATAACCGCAGCAGTCGGTAATGAAATGCATGAAGACATATTCGGAATCTACGCGTTTATGCAGAAAAAAATGAAACCCTAGATCTTCATTAAGTCCATCCACCACGAGGGCATCAGTTGAGCCAGAGCTATGGCTCGACTGATGCCCTCGTGGTTGCGATTTCACTTAGTTAAAGATGCTCTTAAACTGCAAGGTATGACGTCATGGGTGATCGTTAGAAAACCTGCACTTTTAGGTGGTTGCTAACAAGCAAGTCCTAAGATGCTGAATGGGCAGCGATCGGTCTAGGCATACGCCTCGATGCAACGCTGGATATTCGCGAGGCTGGCAAAGTAAAGGGGCAGGTTAATCAGTATTCGGTCTTTATTGCGAATCACCTCAAATGGCGCGGCACTGATTAAAAAACCTATTTTTTGATCTGAGGCGTCCAAATAGGACGCGCCCCTTGAACGAGGATGACATCTCGGCTGTTCGCGTCCGAAAGAGCAGGCCTTAAGGATTCTTGATTTAATCTCATGATATTTAACAATTAATCACCACTTAATCATTTTTTCAGCCGATACTCCCAAAAAATGACTATAATCGATTTACTATGGAAAATAAGGTAGTTGCAGATAATTTTTCCGCAAAAAAAGAAAATCACCGTTCTTGGGCTATCAAAGTACCTCTGACCGTGTTTCAGCGATACCTCTTCGATTTTTTTGAGTTGTTGCAGGCACAGAGCATCGAAAACGGCAAACACCTCGTGGGCCTACCGTTTAAGCGATTGGCATTGTAATTTTAGTTCTTATCAGGCTTCATCAAAGGTGAATCAATGACCACGCCTGTCGCTTTGCCTGCCAGGCTTTTCTTACCGTCCAGGCTTACAAAGTTAAATACGACTTCATAAGAATCGCCGGTTTTGCGCGGAACTTTTATGAAGGAAAGACTGCCGTCGAGTGGCTGATTAGTCATCGGTCCGTCACCATAGGCAGCAGCTGCAAATGACTTTGCATGGTCCGGCACAATCAGGCGACCATCTTTAGCGCGTTGTGAAATTAACTGATACACAGCTCCATCTTTTAAACCTGCGACTCCATCATTATAGCTGTAGAGTGAAATAAAAATACCTTTCGCGCCTTGCGTCGCCGCGCTTTGTGTCGTCAAGAAAACATCAATTCCTACTGATGATATTTCTGCTCTCGCTTCACAAAGATTCATGTCCAGATTGCTACTGCGAGAGGTAGAAATGTCACCACATTTTGTTGAATTGTCGGATGTGATTTGGGGTAATCCAAGTGGAGAGGGGGGGGCTGAAATTTGCTGCGTCGGTGTATGTCCTTGGTCTTTTCTTTGAAAGCCAGCACAGCTAGTGAAAAAAATCGCTACTGTCATGTATTTAGACACTTGCGCCAGGGCCGTTTTTCTCAAACTAGACATACTCTGGTTATCCTTTCAGTTAGTTACAACTCGATTCAGTAGGTCTGTAAACCTACCTTGTCAAGTTTCAGCAACTCCCAAGCCAAAGTGTCTTGTTTTGATTCTAACGTCTTGCGCTGCCTGAATTTTGTGTCCATCGGGACTGCAGCAGCCATGTCACATAGCTGATGTCGAGAGGCTTCATGGCGATCTCCTGATGCTCTCGGTCCAGATACCGCTTGAAAATGGGGACCATGGATGGCTGTGACGTCGTCAGAATCAGATAAAACGTCCCTTTGACAGCGACCGGAATCAATTCATGGGTCTGCTGATCGTTGTAGCCATCCAAATCCAGGACGAGAGCATGCCGTTGCACGTCTTTTTCGCTGGCGAATTTATGGATGTCACTGACCTCCCTGGCAGCAAAGCCAAGGTGGTTAAAAATATCAATGTACGAATTGACCAGCGCACGACTTGAGGCGAGCACACCGACGGCCATTTTCGCTTGAGCCTTGTTCGCTTCAGCAGTTGTCGTTGCAGCGTTGGTCGGCGTTGATTGCTGCTGCTCAGCCATCATGTAGTGCCGGGCCACGTCCGTGATACTGACGATCCCCATGAGATTTTCTTTTTTTGGTTCTTGTGCCGCGAGGACGGGAAAATGTCTGATCCGACGCTCTAGATGCAATTTGACGATCTGTTTGTGAAAATCTTTGACCTGCACAAACTCGACGGGCCGGGTCATGATGGTGCCCACGGTACGCGTCAACTTGTCACTGACGTCGAGGAGGGTGAATTTACGCACGATATCGCGTTCGGTGACGATGCCCACAATAAGACCCTGCTCGTCCTCCACAAGAATGGACGAGATGTTCTTGTCGATCATCTCCTGGACGGCATCCTGGATCAGCATCCCCTGGTGCACAAACGCCACGTTGCTATTGATATAGTGGGGGGCACGCTTTGATTTTAGAGGTGCAGTCATAGGGCGGTCTCCTGATGCGGATGGACATGGTTCAAGGCTGTCTTTTGACGAAGCCTGAATGAGCGGGTGGCTGTCAGGGCACCCGCGCCATTGTATATATTAACACGCCATAGATCGCCGTCAGAGAGGGCGGTGTCGGTCGTCGTGACGAAAAATTTTCGTCCCGATTTTGTGAGTGGCCCCGTGGTTTCGGTGATCAAGCTTTTACAGCCAGTGGCGATACCAGCGCTGATCTGACAGAGCTCTGCGGTATCCGCCTCAATTTGTTGTTCCAAGGCGGCGCCAAGACGGTAACTGCCATTGGCGGCCCTGGCAGCCGATAGTTTGATCAGGTTTGCCGTGGATTGTTGACTCGCCCAAAGGGCTTGGCTGTCGGTGATCGCCGTACCAAGGCCGGCCTCATGGGCTACGAACGCCAATGCTAACTTCGTGAAGCGCGCGGCGAGCGTGAAATCAAGTTTACTGGCCGTGTCTTGGGCAGTGTGCAATGCGTGATTGTATTGGGTTGGATGCTCAAAGGCAAATGCTGTGTGAAACCCACGACGATACCAAGAGCGATGGTCGGAAGTGCCCGCATTGAGTGGGGCACTGGACCAGGTGTTGCCCAGGTACTGGGCAATGAGGTCTTTGAGGTGGCGAACAAGCACCGGGCTGGTATCTGTGGTGATCAGATGGATGGTTTCATCGCCTTTGGTCGCGGCGTAGCCAATCATGTCAAGTTGCAGCATGGACACCACGTTCTTGTTGGAGCTGCTTGCTGAGGCCGCTAAATCGGCACTGCCAAGAAGCCCTACCTCCTCGGCGGCGTAGGCATGCAATTCAAGGGTCCGCGCAAAGGACATGCCTTGGGTCTTGATGATGCGTAAAATTTCTGTCAAAGCAGCGATTCCAGAGGCGTTGTCGTCGGCTCCAGGCGCATCAGTCTGGGTGGAGTTATTGATGGAATCCAAATGAGCGCCGAGAACAACCGTATCTGCCGCATTAGTGGAACCGGGAATGGTGACGACGACACTTTTTTGTGTCGTCGCTCCGTGACTCACCTTGGTCACGCTGGCACCTGAGGGAGCCAATGCTTGCCAACGAGAATAAACCGCATCCGTCACTTGATTTGGCTGACTGCCTCCGTGATAGCGGCTACCCATGGCCTCCAATGTCGCCACGGAGTCCTGAAGCTGAGTGGTGCTGACTTGCTCAAGCAATGCCGCTATTGATGGTAATGCGACCGATGTTGCGATGACAGGGGATGCAGCATCACCAAGGGTGGTTGAAAGATTCTTTGGCAATGTGCCGTCAGCCAAAACCTCCAAGCCGCCACACACATGAGTGTCTTCATGGGACGCCCGAGCCAGTGCATCACGTTCAGCAGGAGATCTGAGCGCGAGCAATGCCCGTCCCACTCCTGAAGATGCGGAGCTAAAATAAGCCAGCAGGCGAGAATCGTCCCTCAGAGAACGTCCAAACGAAGAGTGGGGGATGAAACTAACCATAACCAGTGTTTTATCATAGTTTACTAAAGGTAACTTCTCGCGACGAAACACAAAATCCCGACCGTCGTTCGACCATTCACCAAAGACAGAAGACGGTTTGATCCATATATCATCTTGAAGGAGATCCATGACCTGACCTCCAATGGAACGAGCGCCCCCCAGTGCTAGCGCTACAAGGATGAGCATCAGAGGTTTCATGGCGCTTCGAACCCCCAACCGTCATTCTCATAGTCACTGGATCCGGCCCAATCTTCTGGAAGTCCATCCATAGGAATGTTTCCCGAGCTCGTGCGCTTTGAAGAACCGCAACGCAAAAGGCCATAGGAGAGCGCCAAAAAAAGAAGCAAAGGCCAGATCTGAACCCATCGCTGAAGGCACTGCGGTAAAATTTGTGCGGACGTGTGTTTCCTCATGAAAAACATCTTATCAAATTTGGTAGCCTTGGACAAAAATACCGAATTCCATTATTATTTTGGTTTGCTTCACGGACCCGAGTTTTGAACGTTATCTTCAGTGTAAGACATTTTAAATATAATTTTAAATATAGTAGAGGAGATCTGTTTCCATGAGTGATTGGAACAGCGGCGACCAAGACGCCATGCGCCCGCGTCAGAATTTTTTCATGCGATGGACTAAAAGATTATTGCGGTGGATCCGCAATCTTTTTGCGTTTGTTGGTTTTGTTTATACCGTTGTGCCACTACTGATCATTTGGGCTTTTTTTCATACTGCCGAGGGACCCAAATACCAAAAAGTGGCGGAAAAAAAGCATAAAGATCCCTTTTCGGTATGGCTGCCCTTAGACGCGGCGATTATTGAACACGAACCTTACATGGGTGAGAATTTCTTACGGGAATTATTCGGTCGCGAGGAAGGTGTTTACCTACCTACCATTCGGTCGGCGCTGCGGGATGCGGCAGCAGACAAGATGGTGAAAGACTTGCACCTGGTCATCGACGGTTTGGCTGGGAGCCCTGCCAACATCGAAGAGTTACGAGACGTGCTTTTGGACTTCAAAGCATCCGGCAAACCCATTACGGCTTGGGTGGCCCATATGGATAATGCGGCGCTGCTTGTGGCCTCTGTCTCGGACAAAATTAATTTGAACCCAGTGTCTGAGGTTTCGCTGCCTGGCCCAGCATTCCCGATGACCTATTTTGGCGAGGCTCTCAAAAAACTCGGCGTTGAGATGCAGGTGGTGAAAACGGGCAAATACAAAAGTGCTTTTGAGCCCTTTGTTGCCAATGAGCCTTCCGCCGAAAGCCGCGAAGCCTTGGGTGCTGTTGAACGCAGTTTGCGCGACCAGATGGTGAAGCATGTGGCTACAGGCCGCAAGAAGCAGGACAGTGAGGTCTTCTTGTGGTTCAAAGAAAGCTTCTTCACTCCTGCCAAAGCCAAAGAACTGGGTATTGTGGATGAACTCACTTATGTGCCCTACATTGATTTTGAGACAGCTCCGGATATGATGCTGGAAGATTATGCCAGCGATGAGTCCTTGGCGGGACGACTCACCAAAGGCTACAGCCTCAAACCTGATGAGGGGCTTGGCCTGATCGAGGCGGTCGGTGAAATTGTGGACGGCTCAGACGGCGAGCAGGTCATCACGCCGGCAGCCATGGAAGAGGAGCTCCATTGGGCTATGACCGATGATAACGTCCGAGCTGTGGTGCTACGCATCGCTAGTCCTGGCGGCAGCGCCGCTGCCTCTGATTTTATCTGGGATCGGATCCGCGCCCTGAACGAGAAAAAACCAGTGATTATCAGCATGGGATCTGTAGCGGCGTCGGGGGGCTATTACATGGCTTCTGGCGGCCAAAGAATCTTTGCTGATGCCTCCACCATCACCGGCTCCATCGGCGTGATCGGCATGATCCCAAGCCTGGACGGAATGCGTGACAAGTGGGGCGTCAGCTTTCACGCCATCACCCAGAGCAACCGCGGCAATGTCCTTGCTGGCCGCAAAATGACAGCCCAAGATCAGGCCTATCTGCAGGCCACGGTTGAGGACGTGTATCGCACCTTCAAAAGCCGCGTCGCTGCGAGCCGCAAGATGTCCATGGAAAAAGTGGAGTCCCTGGCTCAAGGCCGAATCTATACCGGGCAGCAGGCCAAAGAGAACGGTCTGGTCGACGAGATCGGATCCCTTAAAGACGCGTTTCAATTCGCCAAGAAAGCTGGTGGGCTCGACGAAAATAAGCTCTATCCGATCCACCGCTATGAACCAGCGGAAATGTCCCTTAGCGATTGCCTGACCAGCATTTCAAAACTTCGTAAATGCTTCAGACACCATGGCAGCATCGTGAAATCACAGGTGGCAAATGAGTTTTTTGGGGATTCATGGAAAGACATGGCACGACTCAAGACCATAACCTCCCAAACGCTGCCAGGTACAACACTCATGCTAAGTCCTGTTGAAGCAAAACTTTGAGGTGTCGTGATGACCAAAGCGGATTTGAAACGCTTGGCAAGCTTTTGGGCTAAAGAAAGTCAAAATGACTTTGTCTTGGCTCGCGATATTATCGTCAAGGCCAAGCGGTACAGTGGAGGCCTTTTCTTTTTACATCTCAGTATTGAGAAGAAATTGAAATCTATGTTTGTGGTGAAATTCGCGGACCACGCACCGATGACTCATAATTTAATTGCTCTTGCAGAGCGGCTTGAACTCAAACTACCAGCAAAATTTGACGCCGCTTTAGCCATGATCAACCAATTTAATATGTCGACTCGCTACCCCGAGGAAAAGAGTCTCATCAAGAAGAAATTCAACCAAAAATTCGCCCATCAATACCTAAAAATCGCTGGAGAACTGCTTGAGTGGCTCGCAAACCATTAAAACACGAGATGGTCGATATTGCTGTTCGCCTACATATCGCCCTAAGGCGAGAGTCGGTCTGGGCTGACATGATCATTCTCTTTGGCTCTCAAGCTAAAGGCAACGCCCGAAAACACAGTGATATTGATATTGCGGTGGTATCTCGCAATTTTGGTAAAGACAAGCTGGTCGAAGGAGCCATGCTCGATCGTGTCGCTGTAAAAATCGACACGCGCATCGAAGCTCTGCCGTTTTCACTTAAGGAGTACAAAGATCCACGAAATATTTCGCCCATACTTCATGAGATCAAAAAACACGGCATCTGTATTGTTTGATTCACTCGTATTCAATCTGATTCACTATGAATTTTTGCCCGACGCCTGTGGACTCAGAATCTGTTCCATCTCAAGACCTGTGAGGGTCTTCAGGCCTCTCACCAGCATCCAAACGGCCACCATCATGACAATCAAGCTGGGCACGACAATGACGGGATAGCTGAGGGCGGTCATGCGCCCGAGCTGTTCATTGAACTCAGGCGTGCCGGCCGGGGCTTTGAGAATCCATATGGCAAGAAAAAAATTCAGGGCTGACGAAATGACAAACGACAATGCCAAAACCAACGTGGTTTGCACCATGAGACGACGAAAACCTTCTCGACTCCCCCGATGATCGAGCGCTTGTTCCACGGCACCAACGTTGATCACACGGTCATTGTATAGAAGAGATTTGACCAAGGGCTTCGATGTTTTGAGTGATCCCAATGTTACAAGGGCGATCAGCCCGGGAATACTGGCCTCCTTGGCCGCAAACCAAACGCCATCCACCTGCATGAGGCCAAGGCCTCCGGTCAGCAATATGCTGGCAAATCCGAGAATCGATATGAAGTTGTGCTGTCTCGTCGTTACAAACTCCCAGGCTCCGTACAACACCGGCAGACTCAATGCGACCATCAATGCCAGCACTGGCCCCAGACGCTCGGGCGACGAAAATTTGTTCAAAATGACCGCAGGGAACACGATATTCACCAATAAATTCAGGAATGCATTGGGCTGCTGTCTGCCACCGACTGTTTTTTTTGCCAGAGGATCTGCCATAGAATTAGACTGAGGGGCAGCATTGGCGGTTTGGGCACGGTGATCAGAATTTAGGGTGGACATAAGGGTCTCCATGGGTTTCAATGCCAGCATTCTATGCCCAAAGGCATTAATGATCAACAATGTCGAAACTGAAATGACAGGAGTACGACCCATGGCAACGAAATCCGCAAAGAAACCCAAAGAAACCGTCAAGCTCGTCAAAAAGCGCAATGGTCGCTGGTCCGTAAAAGGAACAAACGGCAAGTTCATCAACGGTGAAGAGAAGGTCAAAGTCCTCGTAGCCAAGGGACTTGTGAAAGTGATGAAGAAGAAAGAGGGCGCGGCTGCTCCAGCGGCTGAGTAATCCGTCTGCTGATCGATTGATTTTTCGCCAGATCTAACAACAGATCTAACAACAGATCTAACAACAGATCTGACAACAGATCTAACGACAGATCTAGCGACAGATGAATGCACCAACCCATCCACCCACTTGATAGAACCGCGTTGTGAGCTGATGTCTAAAGCACTCATCATCGCTGAAAAGCCGTCCGTGGCCCGTGACATTGTTGCGGCACTGGGCGGCTTCTCACCTTCGACCCGGACGCCCCAGGGCATCTCGGTTTGGGAGTCCAGTCAATTCCTTTGCACCCATGCTTTGGGACACCTGCTAGAGCTTTACGAACCAGAGGATTATGACCCCAAGCTCAAACAATGGCGGCTACAGGATCTGCCCGTCAAACCATCAGCTTTTTTACTCAAGCCCAAAGCACAGACAGCCCAGATGCTGCGTGTGTTGCGCCAATTGATCGCTCGCCCCGACGTGACTGAAATCATCAATGCCTGTGACGCCGCGCGTGAGGGTGAGCTCATTTTTCGCGAAATCATCCAATATTCGCTTTGTGACAAGCCTTCAACCCGTGTCTGGATGCAAAGCATGACCCATGATGCCATTCGTGCCGCCTTCGCCGCGCGACGTCAGTCATCCGCATTCACTGGCTTGGCGAACGCGGCTCATGGACGATCGCAAGCAGATTGGCTGATCGGCATGAATCTCTCCAGGGCTGCCACCTTAAAACTCTCGCGCGCCAGTGAAGGCGGCGTCTGGAGCATTGGCCGTGTTCAAACACCAACCCTTGCGATGCTTGTCGAGCGGGAATTTCAGATCCTCGCCCACGACCCCAGAACCTATCATCTCGTCAAAGCGCGTTTTGATGCCGAAGATCACCAATACGAGGGCACGTGGTTTGACCCCAAGTTTACACCAACACTCCAAGACCCACAGGCCAAGGCTGGTCGCATCTTTGATGCCGAAAAAGCCAGAGACATCGCCGCTGCGTTAACTGCGGGAACCCTCTGCCAGGCCACCGAGACCAGAAAATCCCGTGAGCAAAGAGCGCCAGCATTGTACTCACTGACAGCCTTGCAGCGGCATATGGCTCATCGCTTCAAATGGAGTGCCAAGCGCACCCTTGACGTCGCGCAAAAATGCTACGAGTCCCATAAAGTGATCACATACCCGCGTACCGAATCGGACGCCTTGCCCGCAGACTACCAGGACAATGTCAAAAACCTGATCAAAACCCTGACAAAAATTCCGGCTTATGCCCCTATAGCACAAACGCTCTGTCACGAAACGTGGCACAATACCGAACGTGTGTTTAACGATAAAGCGGTGACTGATCACTTTGCCATCATTCCTACCGGTCATTTCCCGGCTTCACTACCCCATGACGAAGGCCTGCTATTTGACGCCGTGATCCGTCGATTGATGGCAGCGCTGATGCCACCTGCGGTGATTGATCAAGTGGAACGCATCACAATGGTGCAGGGAGCCGCATTCAAATCAGGACCAGAGGAATTCACTAGAATTCCTGGCTGGCAGACAGCAACCATGGACCACGCCACCCAGAAGCGGAAGTCTGAGCTTTACCTGAAACCGATCCATAAAGATTCCGCCATCCGTCTCCTGAACGCCGAGACCGCGGCCGAGCAAACCAAGCCGCCGCCGCGCATCGGTGAGGCGCAGCTGCTGTCCTTGATGGAGCATGCCGGACGTCAGGTGGATGATGCTGAAATGGCGCGACTACTGCGCGAAAATGGTGGGCTTGGCACTGCTGCCACACGTGCTGAGATTATCGAAAATTTGAAGCAAAAAGACTATGTCTTTGCCAATCTGCAACCTACGGTCAAAGGATTGCACCTGATCCGATTCCTCAAATTAGCCCGCGCCGAAAATCTCACATCACCATTACTGACGGCAGAGCTCGAAAAACACCTTCATCAGGTCGAAGAGGCCGCCTCAACCAGAGACTCTTTTATCTGCGAAACCGTAAAATCGGTGGAAACATCCCTGCGGGCAGTGGCCAGCTTTGACCTGGAAAGGGCCTTTGATCACGCCCCGGCTTTGGGGGTTTGTCCGCGCTGCGGCAGTTCCGTCCACGAACGCATGTGGAATTATTCGTGCCTCAGCAACCGAGTAAACGAGAAACCCTGCGGGTTCGTGCTCACTAAAGATTGTGATGGGCGGTGGCTTGATCCACCCACCGTCTCAAGGCTTCTGTCTACTGGCGAAGAGGGGATTTTACTCGAGGGTTTTCCCGACGCAGACAAATCCATGACCAGTCGACGTCGCCTCAAGCTCAAACATGGGATCCTTGAGATCTTATCGGAGTCCGGACTGCCACTTGACCGCCCTTTCCACATCAATGAAACCAAATCCTCTTCACGCCGGCGGGTCACCTGGGGCGCATGTCCCGTGCACACCAGCGATGGTTGTTTGATCATTGAGACCAAAAATGCTCTGATGTGCGAAAGTAAACTGCGCGCGCTCCGAGAAGGACAGATGGAGTCCCCCGGATTTCAACTACCCAAATCCATTTGCTCCCAGAAACTCAAATTTGAGGACATTCATGCCTTCATCAAGCAGGGTAAAACCCGCGTCATTGAAGGATTCACCTCCAAAGGAGGCAAACGCTTCAACGCGTCCGTTGTGCGTAACCCTGCGGGGTCTTGGACGTTTGAATTTCGCTGAGTGAAGCACCGCCACTTTCTGCCAAACCGCAAAAATCATTAAAATAACCATAAAATTTAATTTAATTTAATTTAATTATTTTAATTATATAAAAACTATGATAGAGGGCTCGCGCAGCTCGAGTCCCGATGAGGCATCGCAGGTTTTAAGGCTAGAAAGAGGTTAGGCCATGAAGAATCAGCAAATTATTTCCTTTATTTCTGTCATTTCTGTCATTTTTGGGATGACCAGTTGTTTGCTCCTATCCGCATGCGGCGTCCACAGCGCAGCACCAACCTCGAGGGATTCCAACGGGAGTCTTCTAGTCGCCCGCGACCGTCATGATCATGAAACGCTTAAAGCACCCAAAAATTTGATTTTACGTCAGGATCTTCGTCCTACGGACGGAGCATTGACTGTCTTATCACTGCATACCAAAGACTCTCTTACTTACGAGGTCAACATCACCTCCACCATCATCAATCGAAGAACAGGAAAATCCGTGACGTCCAACGACGTGATTGGCCAAACCATGAATTGTGCCTTCACGGCAGGAGATCATGACCGCCTACACAGGGTCCTCTGCAGCCAAGACCAGCGCCCCGTCGACGGACCGTTGACGACTTTGACGATCCAACGCAAAGACCAGGATCGATTCGCCGTAGATCTTCGCACCGAATCCTACAACAGGATTGAACATCGGGTGATGGTCGACAACAAAGACCTTGGTCATGGATTTATCGGCAAATAACGACCACAAAGATTGTTGAGTCGTTTGATCAAATAGACGATTCCATGCATCATGAAAGAAGAACGGTGCTTTCATGATCTGCAAGGGGTGCTGTATGCGTTTATTGATCGCGGTGATCGCCATCACATGTTTGTTCTATGGGGCTGGATTAGACGCGTCTGAAAAGACCAGGATCAACGCCCCTAAAAATGTTCCAATCCGCCAGGAAATGGGCGGACTGTTTGTGGCTCTCAGTGAGTTTTTGCCATTTGCCCTCAATAAAGCGGCATTTGAAAATCCCAAGAACGCCACCGAAATCTTATCCCTCATGAACCGCATGCAGGACCTTTCAGGTCGTATGGTGGCGAATACGAAACGATTTTCGGACCGCGACCCAAGCATTCCATTCATTGCAGAAAGATTTGACCACGATATCCGCATGTCTATTGATATGTGGCAATCGGGAGACCGCATCGTCCCCAGACGCCTGATGCGCAATGTGACTGATTACTGTATCAGCTGCCACACACGCACAAGTAAGGGACTGCATCTTTCTGATGTGATCCAGACCGAGCGTTTTCGTTCACTCCCAGCACTGACAAAGGCAGAATATTTAGCAGCCACTCGTCAATTTTCCGAGGCGCTCAAACAGTATGAGCATGTTCTGGTCGATAAGCCTCTAGCGAAAACAGATCCCGAGGCTTGGGATCTTGCGGTGCGAAAAATGCTGGCCATTTCTGTACGCGTGGAGAAAAATCCTGGCCTGACGCTGGAGTTGCTCAGCCGCATCCAAGACGAACCGGAAAGCCAACCGCTCGCGATGCGCCAAGACATCGCCCTGTGGCGTCAATCGGCAAAAGCATGGGCGGCGGAGTCCAGGGTCCCAAGTCGTAACGACCAAGAACGCCTGGCGTTAGCCCGGCGATTACTTGGGGAGGCAGAATCCGTCGCTATCAAAGCTCCTGGTGGGGCACTGATCGAATACATGCGAGCATCAGCCATTTTGCATGATCTTCTCGGGCGTTCTGCCGGCGGCGATAACCAGCAAGAGCTGCTTTGGATGGCAGGAAGAGCGGCTGAGTACCTTCGAGATTTGAATCTCTGGACGCTGCAGGACACCTATTACGAAGGCTGCGTTCGCAAGGGGAAAGACAAATCCTTGGCCGCCAAATGTCTTAACGCCCTTGAAAACAGCATGCGTCAATCCTATGGGGCCGCCAGCCGGGCAGGACTTCCCGTCTTTGCAAAACAGCAGCTTGATGATTTGTCAAAGCTGATTCAATAAAGTCCCATAGGAGCAACTTCATGAATCTTCTCAAAATCTTTGGTCCACTACTGCTCTTTTGGCCCACGTGCCTAGATGCCACTCCTCGCGAACATGCGCCTGCTCTGAAGGCAGAAGGAGACTTCTCCCAACATGTCCCTCAAGGTCTTGCCGTCGCCACCTTAGCCGGCGGTTGTTTTTGGGGGATGGAAGACATTCTTCGATCGATCAAAGGAGTGGTCAAGACACAAGTTGGGTACACCGGTGGCAAGAATACCGCACTGCCGCCGCGCTATGAGGACGTCAAAACCGGCAAGACCGGCCACGCAGAAGCCGTTCAGATCATTTTTGATCCAAAAACTCTCAGTTATGATGAGCTGCTCGGATTTTTCTTTCGGATGCATGATCCAACGACGATGAACCGGCAGGGCAACGACATCGGTACGCAGTACCGATCCGCTATCTTCTATTATGACGATCATCAGCGTAAAATCGCTGAACACCGTCTGACACTCGTGGATCAAAGTGGCAAATGGAAAAAACCAGTCGTGACGTCCATCGATCGCGCCGGACCATTCTGGCCTGCCGAGGAGTATCATCAAAAATATCTGGTCAAAAACCCCGGCGGTTACACCTGCCACTTTCTAAGAGATTGATCCAGGTGATGATTTTTCTACAGACTTAATGACTCGGAGGAAAGCCATGAGCAACAATTATCTCAGTGATCAGATCCTTGTTGATGACCTGACACGCAGCGCCACCACCGGAAAGTCACTTTTTGACCGTTACGGTGGACGCCCCACCCTGGAAAAAGTTCATAAGATTTTTTACGATAAATTGTTCAAACATAGCTGGCTGTCTCATTATTTTGTCGGCGTCAATCAACAGCATATTGAAAATCAGCAGACAGATTTCATGGCTCAGCTCACAGGCGGTCCGCGCATGTACTCCGGAAGGATGCCACATCATGCTCATATGCATATCTTTATCACCGAAGAACTGTTCCATGTGAGAAACGACATCTTGCGGGACTCACTGATCGAGGCCGGCGTACCGCACCAGGAGCGGGAGGAGTGGCTAAAAATAGATTTAGCCTTCCAAAAAGTCATGGTCAAGAACCTCCCATCGGATTGCAAACAGCGGTATTCTGACGAACCTATTTTGAATGTGCCTAATCCCGAGCGGAAGGCTGGCTAGGACGCGGATGCGGTCTAAGACAATCCTCATAGGCGCTTTGACTAGGAATCATAACACCTGGAATCATTCGAGATGATCAGCGTTCTAGTCATCCTTAATAAGAATTCGGGGCGTTCTTTCAGCCCTAAGACCCTCAATGGCGTCATGGCAAAACTTACAGACGCTCAGATTTTTGCTCGACAAGCGATTGCGACGCCAACATCTCGTGACGAAACAATCGCTATCGTTTTACAGGCCGTGTTGAACCATGTCACCCACGTGGCGGTCTGGGGCGGAGATGGGACTATCAATGCCGTGTTACAGGGGATCATGCAGGCGGCGGCCGACAAAAAAAATCGACCGGTGCTGATACTCTTGGGTGGCGGCAGTGGCTCTGATTTTTTACGCTTTCGGCGCACATTGCCTCCTCGCCAGGCGATGGCTACCGATATCGGAATTGTTGACTGCCTGGACTCGGGCGAAAGACGTTGGTTTCTCAATGGGTTTTCACTTGGCGTCACTGCTCAGATTGCGGCGATGAAAGAAACGATGCCAAGATCCTTACCCGGAAGGCTGAAGTATTTATTTGCCACGGTGAAGCGCCTCCTACAGGGTCAGCTCTATCATCATCTCATCCTTGACGCACAAACTCAGGGACTCGTCTTAAGTTTGCTCGTTCTCAATGGACGGTTCGTCGGGGCGGGCATGAGAATCAAAGCTGATGCCGCCATCAACGATGGAATGTTGGACGTGGTGTTGATCCCGCGTCTCGGTCTTTTGGCGATCGCATCAGCCCTGTTGCGAGCTTATACTACAGGTGTTAGCGCCCACCCGGGAGTGCGTTGCCGAGCGCTGACAGAGCGCCTTAAAATTGAGACGACGCAGCCCTTGGCCTATGAAACCGATGGTGAGACTGGGCTCTCCAGCCGTTTAGAGATCTCAGTGGAAGCGGGCGGATTAAACGTCATGATATTGGCCCATTGAAATGACGACCCAAAAATGACAGGCAAGCCCAAAGACCGATAATTCGCCTTGAATCAAAGACGGCTTATATTATACCTTTTCAAAGGTCGTCCGTTGCCCATGAAAGGAATCATCATGCGTTTGATCATATTTCTAAGCTTTTTAATGAGTGTTTTGACGCTAAATTCTTGCGGCTCCAGCAATGGTGGCGGAGGATCCCCAGACGATGGTTCCGGGCAGGGACCGAGTGGCCGACCACTCACTGATGCGGAATGCGCCGATGCCTGGAAGTCCTATGTCAGCGCGCACCCGCTAGGGTTGAAAATGCGGTATGAACAGCGCGGCATGGGGTCGACAACAACCTATACCATTGAGGTCACTGATTCTAGGAGCGATGCCGTCTCTGAAAGTACAGTCTCTGGAAATCAAACAAACATCAGCACGATCACCAAGCCTGAGTTTATGGAGTCTTGTACATCCTCACAAGGTCGCATTGAGGAACCTTCTGGCGTGACGATCGAAGCTCGCCGTAAAGAAACCAAAACGGTGCGAGCAGGGACGTTTTCAACCAACTACCTCAAGACTCGGATGACGCAAAACTCTGGAGGAAACTCCGCGGTCGTCGTTAGCGAGGTTTGGACCAATGATGCTCCGTCTTTGCCGTTCTTGGTCTACTCAAAATCGGTCTCGACGATGGGATCCTATTCCTTTGAGTCCTCAATAGAATTACTGTCACTGATACAGCCGTAATGGCGGCTTGGATGCATCCATGATTCGCTTTGATCGCACGTTATTTGGTAGCAACCTCAATGCGGCCGCCACAAAGTTGGCTCCGCAGGCACAGTCTGCCCTGCATCACCTG
>JBILMN010000170.1:0-6034 GCA_044375465.1 Oligoflexales bacterium
CAGGCTGAAATCGATGCCAAAAATCTCTGGGAATTGGATCGTCACCTTGAAATCGCCATGGACGCGTTACGGCTTCCTCCTCCAGATGCCGATGTTAAAGTTTTATCCGGCGGCGAAAAACGCCGTGTGGCGCTTTGCCGCTTGTTGCTCGAAAAGCCAGACATGCTGATTCTTGACGAACCAACGAACCACCTGGACGCCGAAAGTGTCGCATGGCTTGAGAGATTTCTTCACGATTACCCAGGCACTGTTGTGGCTGTCACTCACGATCGCTATTTCCTCGATAACGTGGCCGGATGGATCTTGGAACTTGATCGCGGATCCGGAATTCCATGGCAAGGTAACTACTCGAGTTGGCTTGAGCAGAAACAAAAACGCCTGGAAGTCGAGGAGAAGCAGGAGTCTGCACGCCGGAAGGCTTTGGCAAAAGAACTTGAATGGGTACGGCAGTCCGCAAAAGCCCGACAGGCAAAAAGCAAAGCTCGTTTGGCGGCCTATGAGGAAATGGCGGCTCAGGAGGCTGAGCGTTATGAGACCATGAATGAAATCAAGATGCCACCAGCCCCAAGACTCGGCGATCTCGTCGTTGAGGCAAAAGGCATCTCTAAAGCCTTTGGTGATAAGCTTCTTTTTGAAAATCTGAGTTTTAATTTTCCGAAGGGCGCTATCGTTGGCATTATTGGTCCCAACGGCGCCGGTAAGTCGACCCTCTTCAAGATGATTGGCGGCACAGAAAAACCCGACGGTGGCCAAATGCGGATTGGCGACACGGTCAAAACCGCTTATGTCGACCAAAACCGCGAAACTCTCGACGGCGAAAAATCTGTATTTGACGCGCTCTCAGAGGGCGAGGAAACCTTCGAATGGGGACGCCAGAAAATCCAGGCCCGTTCCTACGTCGCAAGTTTTGGCTTTAAGGGCACCGATCAAAACAAAAAGGTGGGTGTTCTCTCAGGTGGCGAGCGCAACCGCTTGAATTTGGCCAAATGCATCAAGCGCGGAGGTAACCTTCTGCTGCTCGATGAACCGACCAACGACCTCGATGTGGATACGTTGCGAGCTTTGGAAGATGCTATCTTAAACTTCTCCGGCTGCGTCTGTGTCATCAGTCACGACAGGTGGTTTTTGGACCGGATCGCGACCCACATCCTTGCCTTCGAAGGAAACTCCCAGGTCGTTTGGTTTGAAGGGAACTACCAGGATTATGAGATTGATCGCAAACGACGACTGGGAATCAACGCTGATCAACCTCACCGTATCAAGTACAAGCCATTAACCAGAGGCTAAGACTCCATGGCTGGAAACAACCCTAAACGAAAGCTCGGTGCCAAGCGTCCGGTTCCGGTCGGAAGCTTTATGATGCGGCGCGTCTTTCGGCAAGAAAATCGCTATTTCTGCGGCATTTGCCGGACCTTCCATGACAATGTCGAGGAAGCCAATCACTGTCTGGAGACTTGCTGGAAAGCGGTATTAACTCGGGCTCCTTGGACCACTGTGAAGAGGGTTGGAAAAATCGCATTTGCTTGCATCTATTGTCAGCGCACATTCCCCACGTCGCAGCAAGCAACGCTCTGCGCTGAGGAGTGTGCCTCACGCATGACCATTACAAGCCTAGATGGTCGGGATCTTGCACCGACCAAGGTCAAGCATGTATTTGCCAAATCAAATGTCAAACCAACGGTCAATTTCCCATTCAAAATTGGCGGGCAACACAATACCTTTGAGGGATCGATTGCGCCGCTGCCGGAAGATCTGAATCCCGTTGCCTCAGCAGATATCCCAGCAAAAGAATTGGCACCTCAGACTCCTGATGCTAAGCCTTTTGCTTCTCCTGCTCCAGCCACCAAATCTGATGCCAAAGCCTCCTTCGATCGTTCCAAAAAAATTGAGCGTGAGGGCGCAAAATATGTCTGCCTCATCTGTCATAAAAAATACTTTGAGCGGGTTGCTGCTGAAAAATGCTTTGACGCCCATTCCGGCGGATCCATGGACGCGCATCATAATTCGGGCGTATAAAACTTTGAGCCATCTCACCTAGGATCGACGCTCATCCTCAGGTCCCGGGCTGCATCGACTCCTAGGACGCGCCATTCGAGTCAAGTTGTTCCTCTGTAGCATCAACGAGCGTTGCGGCAACGAGGTCTCCGCTCACGTTCAGCACCGTGCGACACATATCAAGGAATCGGTCCACGCCGAGGATAAGACCAATCCCTTCCGCCGGAATGTTCACCGACTGCAAGACAATGACAATGAGCGGCAAACTACCACCAGGGACACCCGCTGTGCCAACGCCCGCCAGTACGGACATCGCCATAACCGTGATTTGTTGGGAAAGGGTTAAATCAATCTGAAAAACTTGAGCCAGAAACAACACTGTGACACCCTCAAACAAAGCCGTCCCATTTTGATTCGCGGTGGCACCTACCGTCAGCACAAAACTTGAGACTTTTTTATTGAGACGCAGCTTTTGGTCCGCAACACGCAGAGAGACGGGCAACGTAGCGTTGCTGGAGGCTGTGGAAAAAGCTGTGACAATCACCTCCCTGATGTCAGCAATGAACGACCAAATGCTTCGCCGGGCCACCAGTGCAAGCAACACCCCATAGACCAAAAATTGCTGAATCCCCAGTCCAATGAGCACCACTCCCACGTACTTACTCAGGCTCAGCAGAAGATGCCAACCAAACCGGCTGCATAGCGAAAACGTCAATGAAAAGATCGCGTAGGGAGCAAGCACCATGGCAAAATCGACGATTTTCATGGAGACGTCTCGCAGACTCTCGATCACACGAATCAGAGGATCCCCGGATCGACCACCGCGAACTGAGAGCAAAGCGATGCCAAAAATCAACGCAAACACCATCAAAGCCAGCATATCCCCATCGAGAGCACGAACAGCCGACTCAAATGGATTACGGGGAATCAGCTCCACAAATGCCTGAGCCGCGGACTTTGCTTTCCGAGCGTTATCGATAACCTGAAAATTCTGCGGCATCGTCGTGGCATCTTTAAGAAGCGTTGCATCAAAGCCGACTCCCGGTTTTAGCCAAGAAACCAATGCCAAACCAACAGTAACCGATGTCACACTGGCGACAATCGTATAAATCAAAGTCTTTACGGCAATGCGACCAAGGGCCTTAAAGTCACCCATCTCATAAACACCAAGAACCAGTGACGAAAACACCAAGGGAACCACGGCACAGAAAATAATCCGCAGAAAAATTTGGCCCATCGGCTGGAGACCATAAGTCACCACCGGATCGACCCAAGGCGCATTGGACGCAAACGCATAGACCAGGAGCCCAAGCAAAGCCCCAGCTGCAAATCCAACCAGCATGCGTATTGGACGACTCACGTCCCCCTCCCAAACCGAAATGAGAGGCGGACTCTACACGAAAAACAGTCTTTCAGGAAAATAAAAAAAACATCTCACGGATGAAAATTAGGAGCTTTTAACCACCAGAAATTAATACATAAAAAGCTAGACCTCCGCAAAACCGCCACACAGACTGAATTCCCTTGGGCCATCGTGATTATCATGCAAATAATTTGTGCAATTAAACCCCGTGCTAGAAAGTAGCTAGCAGGTATCGTTTCAGCGTGTCTTTCAAAAATATTTTTTCAGATGATTAGGTTCAGTATACAAAAAAGCCTGCCGGGTTTCGGCAGGCTTCTTCGGTTTCAACCATCCAATCTGGATGCAATGGATTTTAAACTCAAAGTGGGGCCACAAGTCCGATGTTCTGAATCAAGACTCCAGCCTTGCCAATGCTCGTATCAGACTGCAAGCGGAAACGCAGCTGCATGGTCCCGCTAAGACCGAGAGCCTGCATGGGGTATAGCTTGCGGACAAATCCAGCCGAGGAACCAGAGATCTTCTCCAAAGTCGTCCATGTGGCTCCCTGATCCATTGAGACCTCAACAAACAAGTTGTCGAAACCAGATTCAAGGTCATAACTTGATGTGAGTGCCAAAGTCACATCACTGGACGGCAAGGTTATGGCAGCACTGGTGAGCGAAATATTGAGGATGTTGGCGTAGTTGGCGCCGGGACTATCTGAGAATGCCTTCGTCCCGTCAGCAAGTGTCTCGATGCCCCAGGGAGCATCTGCCGTGAATCCGTCCATACTTGTTGCCGAGCGATCATAGAAGCGATTGACTTGGCGGGTCGCAAATTCAATGGAAGCTCCACCTCGACTCACGTTTCCGACATTGTCAGATGCGCGTACGGCGACAAAACCATGCTGGTTGAAATCGGCAAAACTCAAAACAGCGCGCATCTTGCCATCAACAACTGACATCGTCGATTTGACAGTCTGCGCAACATTCCATTCGGCGTCTGAGGTGATGGGGCGATCACTGGTGCGGATCTCATAGGCACTGGCGTTGCCCTGAACTCCATCGTCTCCAACCGGAGTCCACTGCAGGGTGACTGCCGTTGTCCCACTGTCAACCACGATCAGATCGCTGATTTCAGCTGGTGGCACACTGTCGACCTCAAGAGAGTTAAATGCATTGATCCGGCCACCGGAACTCACGCGCAATGACCAATGTGCTGAACGGTCGACGCCGCCCAGGATCCTGGCCTTGATCTGACCGGCTGTTGCGTCTGGGTGCGCTGCTTTCACCAGAGCCGCAAGTCCCGCGACGTGGGGTGTCGCCATCGATGTGCCGCTCATTTTTTGATACTTACTTCCTGGAACCGATGACCAAATGTCAACACCGGGCGCCGCCACATGAACGCTACGAACACCACTATTGGAGAAATAGGCCATCTGATCTTTATTGTCAGATGCGGCCACGGAAATCACGTTCGCCACCTGATAGGAAGCTGGATAAGCGGCGGTCGCGTCATTGTTGATACTGTCGTTACCAGCAGCTGCGATAAAAAGAACTCCGCGATCATTAGCAGCCTTGATGGCGTCAAGCATCGTCTGACTGAATCCGCCACCACCCCAACTGTTACTGGTCAGACTGAGGCCTAAAGATGTGCCGTACTCGATGGCTTTGACTGCGTCTTCGAGCGTACCGCTTCCAGATCCCGAAAGAAATTTCAACCCGACGAGGCTGACATTCCAATTCACACCAGTAACACCAGCACCGTCATTGCCACGCGCACCAATCACTCCCGCGCAGTGCGTGCCGTGAGCATGGTCGTCCATGGGATCATTATCATTATTCACAAAATCCCAGCCGCGGAAATCGTCGATGTAACCATTTCCATCATCATCGACGCCGTTGGTGGATTTTTCTTTGCCACTAGCGTCAAGACCCGTTTCGCCTGGATTTGTCCAGTAATTCGGTGCGATGTCCGGATGCGAGTAATCCACACCGGTGTCGATAATACCGACAACAACATCCTTTGAACCCGTCGAAATGTCCCAAGCTTCAACAGCATCAATATCGGCATCAGTGGTGCCATTATTGGCTCCGGTATTGTGCATCCCGTACTGCTGCGAAAAATCCGTATCATTCGGCACACGATTGACGCGGATTATGGTGTTTGCTTCCACATATTCCACATCTGGGCGTGCAGCCAATTGCTTGGCAGCGCTGAACAGTGAATCCTTAGACTTGAGGCCTGGGAATTTCACAACGTGGGCGCCCTTGGTGCGAAACTGATACTTGACCGTTCCACCAAGTGATGCCAACGCTGAGAGAGACTGTGCTGACTTGGTATTTTTGAATTTGACGATCAGCTCTCCGGGGACGTGCTCTTTATCGAGATTAAAAGATCCCGCAAATGCTGTCACACTCGTCATCAAACCAGCTAAAACGAATAATGCACGACTCCTAGTCCTCATGGTCCCCTCCCTGGGTGCTCATTTCGAAAGTCTCTCAATACCTCAAAAAAATATCTGAATGTCCGATCCTAACACAAAACTGGCCAGCTGACCAAAACACCCCTGCCCCCAATCCAAATACGCGCGGTCTATATAATTATAACCCTATGATATGTCTCTATTATTTAGATTTTATTCACAAACCCTTAAGTTACGCGTTCAACCGTCCGATAACCTTCCATAGGAGGGGC
>JBILMN010000171.1:0-6022 GCA_044375465.1 Oligoflexales bacterium
GGGCTTCTTATGACGATATGAGACAGTATGTCCAGTCATTCAAGAATGCCTACACGCCCAGCCGATCGGTCGCAACCGATAGACTAGCGCCAGCCATGCAACGCGCTGGATCCATTGGCGCGATGCCAAATGCCGCAGGCCGCCTTGAGATTCGTGTCTAATCAGACCTCCCGCTAACGGATTGGACCAAATCGGTCAGGAGAAGTCGCGATGAGCATGAGTGGAAAACTTCAAAGTCAACTTGCGCCTGTGACACCACCCAATAGTTTTGAATTCAATAAGCTTGACGTTGCGGATAAGGGGAAGGTTCGCGACGACGGCGCAGAACCTCAAGTCGAATTCAGAACGTTGTTGCAAAACTCGAATTCAGAAATGTCACGGGAAAGATCTGCCAAGAAATCGGGCGATTTGAGCGCAGCAAAAACCGACGAAGAGTTTCGATCGATGCTTGCTGAAAAGGCAAACCCGAAGCGAGCCCCAAAAAACACACTCGGTAAAGATGATTTCATGAAATTATTTATTGCCCAGATGCAGTCGCAAGACCCATTAAACCCACAGGATTCATCGCAAATGGCCGCACAAATGGCGCAGTTTAACGGTCTCGAGCAGATGATGAATGTCAATAAGACCCTTGAAACCATGCTTCAATCCCAAAGCACTGATCGCGCCGTTGGCATGGTCAATTATGTGGGCAAAGAGGTAGATATCGGAACAGGCTTATTGAAATGGGAGAAAAACAAGCTCACAAAAAGCACGTTTGAAATTGATCAACCCCTTGCAAACGCATTTGTCGAAGTGCGTGACTCCGCCGGACAGGTCATATCCCAACAGGAATTGGGGAACCTCATGCCCGGTGAGCACAATCTAAAATGGGATGGCAAACTTAAAGATGGCCGACCAGCAAATCCTGGTGTCTATCACTTTTCCCTGCTTGGCAAATCCGTGGAAGGCCAAGACGTTCCCATTCCGATTAAAAGCAAAGTCAAGGTCACCGGTATCGATCTTAAGACCGATGGTGGCGCGTTCTTTACGGAACTTGGAAAAATCGCCATTAAAGATGTTGCAAGCGTTGGACTCCAAGGATTCGAGGATGCCAAAGCCGGCGTCAACGACCTCGAACTGCCAGCGCCACCTGGCAATCAAAACTTGACAGTACAGGCACCAGCCGTGGAGCCGAACATTCAGCCTGAAGCGATTGATGCCCCAGAATGGCAACCGGAAACACCAAACATACCAGTAGAAATCGATCAAGCTGAACAGGCATCAACGCCGCAGCCCGTAAATAGCGGTGAAGGGCTCATGAATATTCCTGTCACGGTCGCCAAGCGATGACTCGCCGCATCTGGAAAACCGTCTTTGGCACCCTCGTCCTGTCGGCTAGCCATCTGGCCTCCGCGGCGGTCATCAAGGGAGTGGTTTTATCCCAAGGCGAACCAAGTCAACGTTGGACGACGATAACGCCTGATCCCACTCAAGCACCGATCAAGATCTGCAAAGGCGGTAGAGACACTGAGTTGGTTCAGCTAACAGGCGCCGTGGTGGAAGTCACAGGAACGGAACGTAAAGCCCATGGCAAAAATCCAGAATGCTTCTTTTCTGAGTCTTACAACTTACTAGAAATCGCCCCTGGAAGGCCGGCCATCATTGGTGTTCTTACAAAAATCGATCAACAAAACTATGCGATCATTCATGAAAGCGGCAAAAAATGGACGTTAGCAAAGATACCGCCTGGCATGAAAGATCTGGTCAAGTTAAAGGTCGCCTGTGACCTCGTAGCGACCAGCGCGCCAGACGGTCAAACAATTTGGCTTGTTGCCAGAGCCTACGGGCTACCGCAGTCTTAATCCGTATTCCGTGCAAAGTGTTCATCTCGAGTCATGCACAAATCTGCCAAAGTCACTCAGCATGAACCTCAAAGGCAGATTCCTGCATCGCAGCCACCGTCAATTCACCGTGTCGGAAATTTACGGTCAGCCCCCAGCGATCAACAATCTCCTGAAACCAGTCTCGTTCCTCTTCGAGAATCCAGTCGCGAACATCTTCCCGGACGCGAACCTGCAGAAGGGTGCGGCCCGTTTGGGTATGGATACGCACAATCTCCCTTAGCAGATCGTGAGCCAGGGTGATCACACTGCGCACTTTGCCTCGGCCATCACAGAGAGGACAGGTTTCCATCAAAAGCTGTTCCAGGGATTCACTGGTGCGCTTTCTCGTCATTTGCACAAGACCCAATTCACTGATGCGTAGCACATTGGTCCTGGCCTTATCTGACTTCAATTCCTCGATCAAAGCATTGTAGACGCGCTCGCGATCTGTGGCGTCATCCATGTCGATAAAATCAATGATGATAATGCCGCCGATATTTCGTAGTCGAAGCTGGGATACAACTTTCTTTACGGCCTCAAGATTGGTCACCCGCACGGTATCAGCGGCGTTGCTTCTTCCCACGTATCTTCCTGTGTTGACATCAAACGTGGTCAAAGCTTCGGTCTGATCGACGATCAAGTATCCACCACTCGGTAGCTCAATTTTCTTGCTAAGGGCACGCCCAATATCCATCTCAATTCCGTAGACATCGAATAAGGGCATCGAACCGGAGTAGTGTTCAACTTTTTCCTGAGCTCCGGGAGAGTTGACCGACAAAAACTTTTTGACCTTCTCATAAAGTCGACTATCGTCAATGACAACCTTACCAATCTCATCCGAGTACTGCTCGCGGATAATTCTTTGAGTCAAATCGAGGTCGCGATGTAAAAGCGTGGGTGATGGAGAAGCCGAAAATCTCTCTTGAACGTCACGCCAAATGGAGAGTAGGTACTCGAACTCACGTACCAGTATTTCAGCGGGAACACCCTTGGCGGCGGTTCTGACGATAACTGCCATATTTTCAGGCTTCAGCGGCGAAAAAACCGTGCGAAGACGCTCCCTCTCATCTTGATCGTCAATCTTTTTGGATATTCCCACATGATCAAAATAAGGCGATAGCACCAGATAGCGACCTGGAAGGGTCACAAACATCGTTAGGCGCGCACCCTTGCTTCCCATTGGCTCTTTGGCAACCTGCACGAGAATATCTTGACCATCCCGAAGAAGCTTTTCTATGGCAATCTTGCTGAGTTTTAGCCGTTTTTCGATGTCTTCATGCGTGAGATCCTCGTTGGTTCCCGCAAGTAGCCGGCGGCTTTGGGCGATGAACTCATCACTGAGTACGTCATTCACGTACAAAAACCCGCTGCGACTCTCGGCAATATCCACAAATGCCGACTGCATCCCAGGCAGTACACGTAAAACAGATGCTTTATAGATATTACCAACAAGCCCGCGGGAACTATGGCGCTCAACAAAGAGCTCTGCCACCTGCTCTTTTTCCACCAAAGCGATCCGAGTCTCTGCCGGGCAGTGATTGACAATAATTTGCTTTTCGATCACTCGATTATCTCCGTACTGGCTTTATCTAAGAATCCCCTGATTTTCACCGTGGCGCCAGCCATTGACCTGGCAAACTCCAACGACCTGTAACCGTCTTGAGTTGCATTTTTAAGTGAACGATCAAGACGTTCTGGCAATTCTCCCGCGGCGTTGACGACACATAAGACTCCACGCTCTCGCATCCGTTCGGCCTCCTGACTATTCTGATACCGAGGGCCGCACAAGACCGGCAAACCCCATGCCGCAGGCTCCAGGACGTTGTGAATTTTGTTGTGCACAGCACCACCAACCCAGGCCACATCGGCGAGTCCATAGAACTCCGAAAGACGACCCATTTCGTCGACGATCAGCACCCGCGGATGCTCACGTCTTGCCGTCGCTTTGGAATTTTCGATCTCACTGAGAAGCTCCACCGACACGCCCAAGGATTTAACCGCTCCATAGATTCGCCCGATATTTAAGGTTGAAACATCGTGCGGCACGAGCAAGAGTTTAAGCCGTTTAAAGGAAGCATCCGAAAGAACCCCAAGCAACCATTCGACGTCTGGCAGATGAACACTGCCGCCGATCAATGTTTGATCACGTCCTGGTGGATCCCACAACTTTTGAAACCTTTGACGAAGCTCGCCAACGGCGGATTTTTTGGCCATGGCTCGCGCGACGACGCGGTCATATTTCGTATCCCCCGTGACCGAGATTCTGACCTCTGGAATGTGCAGACATCGCACGAAAAACTCGGCGTCCGCCGATGAAACGACACAAACATGATCAACGAATCGAAATAACCATGATTTGATCAAAAGGTTGCACCGCTCACGCCATTTTGACTGCCGTCCAAGAAGCGATGGTACGACCGCATTAATCACAAAAACCGGACCACAAAACGAAGCGGCCCACAGGAAAGACGGCCACAACTCATGCCGCACAATGATTGTTTTTTGCGGCCTTAGGGCCGTGAAAAGTTCATGCCAACGCTCGGCATCGTCGACGGGAGACATGGACCATGACACGTCTTCTTTTCTCGCAGCTACGAAACGAGCTCCACTGGCACTGAAGAAAAAAACATGGCACAGCGTCGCCGCGTCTGAAGAATACGTCTCGATGACTGGTCTGGCTTGTTCATATTCACCAGCAGAACTGCAAAAGAAAACAATACATCGTCTGTACTGTTGTCTGATGGAGGCGAGTTTCTTGACAGTTGAAGCATGATCCTTGCGACAACCCACCTGATCTCGAATGCGGTCACTGACGAGCGCCAGGAGCCTGGCCAATGGCCATAGCAGCCAACGATTCAAAAAGGTCCAAAATACGATAAAAAACAACCCACTTCGCAAATGTTTCACGCCTGTCCCCCCTGCTGATGGGCCAAAAACCCACCCACATGTTCGGCGACAGCGGAAGTATCAATGCTCAAAAAGCATAGTTTATCGCCGTAGCGACAAGCTGTTTTGCCATGTTTACTGCAAGGCCTGCATCCGATCTCCGACGAAAATGCGCGACTGCGAGGATCTCTTGGCGAAAATCCGAACGCTTCAATAGTGGGTCCAAACAACACTGCCACGGGCGTACCAATGGCCTCGGCAATATGCGCCAACCCACTATCGTTACTAAGGAGCCCTCGCACGTTCGCGAGTACGGAAGTGGTTTGCACCAAAGTCAATTTACCAGCCAGATTCATCACCGGACCTTGCCAGGGCGCTGTATCCAAAAATTCCACCGCTGCAGCGCGGTCGTCTGCCCCGCCAACGAACACGAGCCCAAAGTCTCCAATCGCATTGTGGGACGCCATGTGCTTGATGACTTGTGACATCACCTCAATAGGCGCTTTTTTTGTGCCATGGGACGCACCGGGAGCCACAGCAATCCACGAACCAAATGAAAGCTCTCTGTGCCAGGCCTCTTCGGTCGTGGTAAAGACTTCTCGAATGAGTCTCGGCACAGCAACCTGACTGGATGCTTTCGGGGATAACCCCAGAAGAGCCAATCCGCGAAACATCGCCTCACGCATCATTTCAAATTGCTGGTCTCTTGCCACAATGTTGGCTCGCTTCAGTGGAAAAAATCGTCCACGTAGCCTGGCAGCCGCAACCAGCATAAAGCGACGCCATAGCTGCTTATCTGCGGCAACGACAGGAACCTTTGCGCGTCTTAACTCACGCGTGATTTGCCGAGTCCTGAAACTTGTCTGAAGATCGATGACAAGATCACAAGTTTTAAGCACCCCGATGATTTGCTCGCTCACTTCACGGCTAGCCCCGGAGGCCAACTCTTTGGCGTGAACCTGGGGGCGACCCGCCGCGATCAGACCCAATGATGGCTCTCGACCAACCCAAATGATCTCGATGGCTCGGTCAACTTGCTGCAATAATTCGAGGGCCGCTGTTGCCAAGACAACATCGCCGATGCTCGATGTCCGGATGATCCCGATCTTCATAATCCCCAATGCCGGTGCGGCCGTAAAAAAACGCTAATCCTGCGAATCTACTAAATTAACTTTGAATCTGCGAGCTTTTGCCAAAAGATCTTATGCTTGTTTTTACGGCACTAAAATTTGCACTCGCCGGTTGTGGTGCGTAGAATGGAAGGAGCGGAT
>JBILMN010000172.1:0-6009 GCA_044375465.1 Oligoflexales bacterium
GGTTGCGGAATTGAATGTCCACTTTGGGGCCATAGAACGCGGCTTCGCCCTCACCGATGTAGTAATTGACGCCGATGTCTTTAAGGATTTTAGCTAGGAGTGCTTCGCCCTTATCCCACATGGCCTCCTCGCCCTTAAATTTGTGGGCGTTTTCTTTTCCGCGAATCGATAGGCGAAAGCGGTAATTTGAAAGTTTAAACGTGTCGTAAAATTCTTGGTACATTTTCATCAGGTTTCGGAACTCGGTCTCAATCTGGTCTGCTCGCAGATAGATGTGTGCATCATTCATCGACATGCAGCGCACGCGAATAAGGCCCGAGAGTTCTCCTGATTGCTCGTAGCGATAGCAGGTGCCGTACTCGGCAAGTCGCAGCGGGAGGTCACGGTAGCTGCGCATGCGACTCGCATAGATCAGGTGGTGATGGGGGCAGTTCATGGGTTTAAGGTAAAACCTCGTGGCCTCCGTGCCATCATCGTCTTTGACGATCATCGGGGGAAACATGGATTCTTCGTAGGCCGGTAGATGCTGGCTTTTGAGGTAGAGGTCTTGCTTGGCGATGTTGGGAGTCGCTACGCGCTTATAGCCATATTTGAATTCCATCTCTTCGGCGAACTTTTGGATCTCGTTGCGGATCACGGTGCCGTTGGGCAGCCAGAGAGGAAGTCCTTTTCCTGCTAGGTCATCAAATTCAAACAAGTCCAGCTCTTTGCCGAGTTTTTTGTGGTCAAACTCTTCGGCCATCTTGCGGCGTTTGAGGAATTCATCAAGCTCTGGTTGTTTCTCAAAGCAGAGGGCGTAGATACGGGTCAGCATGGGGCGTTTTTCGTCACCAAGCCAGTAGGCACCCGCCACGCGGTCTAATTTGAATGAGGCACTCTGGAGCTCGCGTGTGTTCTCAACGTGGGGCCCCTCGCACACGTCGAGGAAGTTGCCATTGGTGTAAAAGCTAAAATTCTTCTCGCCGCGAGCTGAGAGGTTTTGGATGTTTTCAATTTTGTAGGGCTCGTCGCGGTGTTTCTTGACGGTTTCGAGGGCGCCGCTGAGGTCGCAGTCGATGCGTTTAAAATCCTGACCCTGACCAATAATTTTGCGCATGAGTTTTTCGAGTTCTTTGAGATCACTTTCGTGGAAAGTGGTCCCTGCAAAATCAAAATCATAATAAAATCCGTGTTCGATCGGTGGGCCAAAGCCTAACTTTACCGTTGGGTACTTGGTTTGGACAGCCTGAGCGAGGACGTGTGCCATGCTGTGACGGATACGGTAGAGTTTTGGGTTGTCTTTTTCTTCCATGGTTTCGGCCTCTTTGTCGCAGTAACACCCCGCAATAATGCGGGTTTTGGGTAATCAATACACGAGCCTTGTAAGATACCCATACGTGTTGCCCCTGTCATCAGCGAAATACGTGATGGTCGGGAGACTTTTCAGAGGCAACGATGAGCTGGAGTGGCAGGTCTCAATGAGCTCTACAGGAATTCGACATCCCCAGAATCATCAATCAGGACGGCCGGTTTATCCAGTTTCTCAAGATTTGTTAACAACTTGGGATCATCCACCTGTATTTTTGCCGAGCAGATCAATGACGAGGACTGTTTGTGCTCAATCATCCAGTTGTAAAGCCAATCGTTATCACTTGAATCCAGTTTGACAACATCGAAAGAGGGCTCCTGACTCGGTAGCATCAGGCTGTTAGTGCCGTTGACCTCAAAATCACACTGTCTCAGGCGTTCTTTGATGGATCCAGCCGTCAAGTTACAGTATTCGCGCATGAAATCATGGCAGAGTTTGGGGGTCATATCCTGCATATTCTTGCCGGTGCCGAGGCTGGCCAGATGCCGGGCAGCCTTGGATGTGAAGTGAACGCTGAAAGTCACTGAAAAACCCTTGAATGCAACAACGATACAGCAGATCCAGTGGTCGTAGGTCAAGTCAAGTTCATCGGTGATTTGTTTTGTTGATAGATCGCTTTCGGCGCACCGCAGTGAACTCTTCATGGAGGCCAATGCGCTGTTGACCGCAAGGTCGATCACCTTCTGGATATTGTGACTAGAGGCATCAATTATGTTTTGCATGTGGTCGTCTCTTTTTTGCGGATTAGGGTGCTTTTTTGGCTTTGATGTTGAGGCTCTTTTCAAACATGCCAATAGGTAGCCGTGACATCGACCACTCAGCGAACATTCTGGGCCCGTGACTTTCCTTCAGGATTTTGACTTCCGTGTGTCGTGAATCTTTGGCGATCTTATTGTGGTAAAGCTCTTTGATGACGGCCTCATCACCCTCTAACAGCTGCATAAATTGACCGTTTTCGAAAACCAGAAAACCAGAGATTCCCCGTGCGTTATTGTGCTTATTTGAATGGGCGACAATTTCAGCAACGTCTTTTTGAGTGAGTGTTGGAATTCCGGCGCTTTTATAGAGCAGTTGAAAAACTTTGTGCGGATTCGAACTCATAGATGTGACCTCATCAAAATCAGCATTGGATCCATTAGTTTATCCTAGTTTTTCCAATGATGGTAGGTCGCCACCCGTGAAACGAATCCAATGTTTTAGCAACTATTGAAAGTTTGATTGATCCCGCTGAAATTTCCAATGGGCATTAGTCACGAGTCTTGCTCCTCGTCTCCATGTGATATACGCGAGAGCCCACTGAAACAGGACGAATAGGCGGTTTTTAAATCCGATTAAGTAGTAAATATGCACCACAAGCCATCCCCACCACGCCAGGGGTCCCGCCAAACGGAAGGTTTTGTACTGAAGTATCGCTCGCCGTCTGCCGATCGTGGCCATCTGGCCTTTATCAAGGAACCTAAAGGCCACAGGACTTTGTCCCTTGACCATGCGCAAGATGTTGCGAGCCGCAAGTCGCCCTTGCTGCATCGCTGCCGGCGCTTGACCTGGCAGCGGCCTGCCCTCTTTGTCATCAAATCTTACCTGATCTCCGACGGCAAAAATTTCGCGGTGTCCTGGCAGCGAAAGCTCAGGTGTCACAATCACGCGGCCCAGTGAGTCTAATGGTGACCCCAGAGTTAGATTGATGGAAGACGGTTTGACACCCGCAGCCCATATGACGGTGTTCGCTTTGATGAACTCAGATCCAAGTGTGACTCCGTCAGCATCAATTTTGGTGACCCGCATCGATGTCCAAACCGTAACTCCAAGGTTTTCGAGGTCGCGAGCTGCACGCTTAGAAAGATTTTGATCAAATCCACCGAGAATTCTGTCTCCGGCCTCAATCAAAATAATTCGGGTACCGGCGGGATCAATGTTCTGAAAATCTTTAGTCAGTGTGAACCTGGTGATCTCGCCAAGAGATCCCGCGATTTCGACGCCCGTCGCGCCACCCCCAACAATCACAAACGTCAAAAGTGCCTTTCGCCTTGCAAGATCTTGTTCACGCTCGGCCAGCTCAAATGATAGCAGAACTCGACGCCTGATTTCAGTGGCTTGTTCCAAGGTCTTAAGTCCCGGCGCGAACTCCTCCCAATCGTCGTGGCCAAAGTAGCTATGTGAGGCGCCGCAGGCCAAAATCAGATAATCGAAGCATAATGACCCAAAATCGCATTGCAATTCACGGGCATGAGTGTTTACTGACCGCGCCTCACCAAGCAGTACTGAAGTGTTTTTAAACTTTGAGAGGATTGACCTGATTGGCGTTGCAATATCTGCCGGACTGAGTCCAGCCATGGACACTTGATAAAGTAATGGCTGAAACAAATAGTGGTTTCGCCGATCCACCAGCGTGACACGAATCGACGGTTCACGTCCGAGGATTTTGGCGGCCTCTAAGCCGCCGAATCCGCCCCCGACAATTACGACATGTTTGCGCAGGTCTGTCATTTGAACGGTCTCGATGTTTGACGCATAGGATTGTTGACATCTGCAATTCTACCATGACCAAGAGCCAATGATTAAAGGTCTTAATGACGTGTGACCGACTGAAGCCGCGTCTTGATCATCCCAAATCACGAGAGAGGTTGAGCCCAATGCCTGGCGTCGAGGGACGGATCAGTTCTGCTGTGCCGCGATGCCACGGACTGTCTTCACAGACGAATTTTTTGAGGAAGAATGGCGTGTCCAGATCGAAATGCTGGATGCCGCCGTAACCGCAGGCCAGCTGCAGGCTTGTTCCCATGGCGATTTCACTTTCGAGCATGCCACCAATCATCAGCGCAATGCCGGCAGAGCGGGCGATGGCGATGATGCGAGCGGTTTCTTCGATCCCTGATTTCATGATTTTGAGGTTGATCATGCTTGCGGTCCGGTCTCTCACGACCCGGATGGCGTTGTCCGGAGTGATGACCGTTTCATCAAGGCAGACTGGAATGCCGGTGAAAGATTCGAGGAGTTTGAGCCCCTCCCAGTCGTCGGCTGGTAGGGGCTGTTCAAAGAACAGCGGCCTGATTTCGCGAGCCGATAATTTATCGATCAATTGTTTGGCGTGATCAAGACGGTACCCTTGATTGCCATCAAGCGTAAACTGCGTGGTCCGTGGCACCAGTTTAACCAATGCTTGAATCATCGCCTCGTCATCATCCACATGGCCACTGACTTTGATCTTGAGCACTTTGAAACCATGATTTGCATAGAGATGCCAAAAATCAGCGATTGATTCTGGCCCCATGATTGGCAGGGTGATGTCAGTCGTGACTTTTTCGAATAAGCGTCCCCCCCAGATGGCTGCCAGCGGAGTCCCTAGTTGTTTGCCGTAGAGATCCCACAGAGCCATCTCGACGCCGACATACGCGCTTGGTGATGCCATAAAAATCTCGTCGCGAATGCCGCGTAGATACCTCAGGGCGGAAATGGCACTCATCTCGGTGAGTTGATCGAGGAGTTCATGGACCACCGGCAAGACACCGTTGATGTTATCGCCGGTCAAGGTTGGAAAAGGACTGGCCTCGCCAATGCCCGTGAGTCCCTGGTCGTCAGAGATTTTAATAAGCACAAAATTAGCTGCGTTTAGGGTTTCTGACGAGATTGCAAAAGGGACGTGAATCGCTCGACTGATCTGTTTGGCGGATGTCTCCGCGATGTTGGTGTGCCAATTCATCGGTTTTACCTCACGACCTGTCTTAGCCAGCCGTCCAGCAGGTTTTTGTTTTCGCCAGACGTCATTTCATCTTCAACGTCTTTGAGAATGTCTTCGCGATATTTCGGATTGACTTGATATTGTCGTTTGATTTCCACTTGGCCACCGATGGCGGTGCCGTGGTAATCATCACCACCGGTTTTGCGGCGTCGTCCGCGATCCTGCTGCTTTTGGCTTTTATTTGCGGCTTGATCGGCGTCACGCAAAAGCCGCCCCGCCATGTCGGCAGACTGTTCGGTCTGCGCCCACTGTGACGCCTCACCCGATTCCACCGTGTTGTCCATGGCGCCGATGGCGGCATCTAGACGTTCGCCAGCGGTGGGAGCCAGAGCGCGGAGTTTTTGTAAGAGGCCTTTTGCTTGCTTGATATTAGAGTTTTCCTGAGGTCTGGCAGCCATCCATTTCTGACTGATGGTGTCGCTGGATTGCTCCTGTGCCCGGTCGAGGGAAAGTGAAATTTGATCCTGCCTCTGCTGCAGCTCTCTAAGCTCGTTTCTAGCGTTGGCCAATCCCTGCTGACGCTCTTGTTCCTGTTTGGCGCGAGCTTGATCTTCCTTGGTCTCGAGTTCTTCGATCCACGCACGGTATTCGCTGGCAAGTTTACTGAGGTGTCCCTGGGACTTCTCGGGTGCTTGGCTTGCGTCCCGAGCCGTGAGGCGCAGGAGGTTGTGAAAAGGTTTTTCGGTGTGAATCCTTTTCCATGATGGGGGTTCTTGCCCTGATCCAAGGCGGTTGACTCGCATGCCCCATCGTTTGAATCGTTCATCAAGAAATCCAAGCATGCGCTCAGACATGTGACCGGAGTCTTTAGCTCGCTGGGGCATGTCGCCGTCAAGTGTTCGAGAGTATGCGCGAATGGCAATAAAAAAATCTCGGTCGCGCTCGCGATCATCTAAAATTTCATGCTCCTGCAAAAACTGCC
>JBILMN010000044.1:0-19701 GCA_044375465.1 Oligoflexales bacterium
AATTTGTGGTTTCCCGGTCGGGCTGTAGCGCAGTTGGTAGCGCGTACGCTTGGGGTGCGTGAGGTCGTGGGTTCGAATCCCGCCAGCCCGATTCGTTTTTTCTACTAGTTCGTGTTCAATACACAAATATCTCATCAAGTGTAAGTACCTGTAACGATGACCTTATTCATCCTTGCGGGTTTTTTATTTGCTCGGCAATGGAATCAAGTGTGAGTGGATTTAATCCAGTCGGAGTGGATTTCAGTCGGTGTTGATGTGGCGCGGTAGCCATGTGTAGTGGAATGCAAAATTTGGTGACCACCCGAGTGTGGTGAGCACTGATCCGTCACCATTTTTTGCGTGGAGATGCCCGCAGGTTTGTCTGAGCACTTTAGGAGTGTCAAAGGAATCTTGCAGATGGCAGTAGAAGACGGCGTCTTAACTACTAATCCTGCACTTCGGGTGAAAGTCCGGGTGCCGCAAGTCAAGCAAGCTGTCTTAAGTGCAAGCGAGATTGAAATTCTTCTACGCGAGGCAAAAGTCGTGCGTCACAGATTTTACGAAGTCTGGGCGCTCGCAATTCTCACCGGTATGAGGTCAGGAGAGCTCTTTGCACTGACGTGGCAGAATGTCGACTTTGATGGTGGCAAGATCTTAGTCTCGCAAAGCTGGAGCTCGAAAAATGGCATCGGCCCAACGAAGACGGCTAAAAACCGGATTGTGCCCATGTCGCTAGAGCTGCGAAAGTTTCTAAAAGAGCTTTCACTGACCCTGCATCGCGGTCAACCTGTTCGCGTTATTATGACTCAAGATCATTATCTCAGTCTGCTTGGAAAGATTGCGGCGTTCGAGAATTCTACCGGTCAAAAGACTGTTCCACATAAATCAGCAAATGAACTCGCACAACGAGTGAGCGAAGCCGCCGAACACATCCTTAACCACGATGAACGGCCACGCAAGAAAAGCGTCGCAAATGGCTAGTGTCAAGTTTGGTCGTGACACGATGATGGACTACTTGCGACTCATTGATGAAGCAGTTTCTTTCATTGAAACACATCCACTTGCGGGATCACCGACGATCTCACAAATGGAAAATCGTCGTGTAAAGTTAACGTCACACAAACAGTATCAAATCCATTACGACTTCGATGAAGCGGCGGCAAAAGCGATCATAGTCGCGGTATTCAAGTAACAAGGCTTTTCATGCCAATCACAACCATCATGATGAGACAAAGATGAAGAATATCGAACTAAATAACAAGCTCTGTAGCTCCGCTCAAGATTAAGTGGCCATCGTTCTATTCATTTCGATGCTTCTGCCAGAAAATTTGGCGGATATTTCTGGTCTAGTATCAGCTGCGATGACTGTCATCAAAGCGCCACAGGCTAAGGCATCGAACTAAAAGAAATTGCTTCAGAATGGGCTATTTACAGTTTAATCCATTCATGCGTCGATGGTGTTCCGGTATATTGCTCAAAACATCCCCAATGCATTTCAAATCCATCTTTACTAAATTCATCCAGATTCTTTTTCATGAGGGTCGCAGTAGAAGACCCGTTGGAAACCAAAATTGTGCCTGATTCATCAGCTCCCGATAGAGTCGGTTGCTTTGTTGGAAAAGATGGGCATGAAGTGTATTTGGGGGATATCTCAATTTTTTCACCGCTTAACGCATAGGTTCCTATGTTAGCCATAGCCTGATAGATGTTCCCGTCTAACTGCCGCACCGTGGCTATTAAATAGCGATTGTTTGGATAGAATATCGTCATTATTTTAAAGTTTGAGACGGAGTCCGCGACATAGAAAGATTTAATTTTAGAGCTTGCGATGTGTTGTGATTGAAGCTCCAATAAATCGCTTTCTCCTGATGCGACGGTAGGGTTTTTATTTTGTGTGTCATTGGAAGCATTTTGAGGTAGAGATCCACAGAGTTGACCTTCCTCTGAATTCCGGAGAAATGAAAGCCTCAATTGCTAGCAAGTCTTCTATCGACTTTTCGGTCCATGGAACATTTCACTTCTTCTCCATTTACTTTTTTAGTCCCAGACGCGATTTGGCCTGTTTTGAGGTCAATGTTTTCTTGTTGTCAGCATCATCTAGCCCGCGAGCAACTGCCGCCATAAACCGAGCCGTTTCCTGCTCCTGGATGCGATCAGATTCCGCAGGAGATCATAGAACACCTGCTGGCTTGCCATTTGGTCTTTCGAGTCTTTGTGGGAATTTTCATTGTATCAAGGATCTCGGGGATCTTTTGAATGACTTCTTGCTCTCGTTCGTGACTCGCACGTCTGCGGCTACGATTTTCTCACCGTAGCGAACCTCACGATTCTCATGAATCGCGACACATGCGGCCGATGACCGAAAAAAATGAATCGCAAAAATAAGCAAAGACATCGGCCCGATAATGAATTGCATGTTCACGTAATCCCGTAGTAGGCTTTGGTCAAGAAATATAGATTTTTGGAGGTAGATCATGAAATTAGCACTAAGTGTATTGGCGTTGACGGTGGGCAGTGTTGCCATGGCAGAGCAAAACGCTTGTAATCTCTCGCGTTATAAAGTTTGCGTTGAAACCGCAGATTTCGATCTCTCAGAAGAGTGTGGAGAGCGTGGGGGCGCTGTGGCGGCGACCTGTGCAGCCGAAAATCGTCTGGGAAGCTGTGAGATGAACGAAAGCGGCGCTACAATGTATCTGCGTTATTATAAAGGTTTTGGAACGAATCCAGAGAAGCACTGCGTCGACAACAAAGGAAAATACATCCCGAACTAAGCCGCTGCGTTTGGCTTTGGTGTTTTTTAAAGAAAGACAGTGTTCTGGCTGCTGGTCGCACTCCAAAGTGTGGCCAGCTGCTTTTTTATGGGTGGAATTCTGAAGGCGGGTAGGGGGGGGCGTTGGTGGAGGTTGCTGGAATCATTGAATATTCATGAAATATTAGATTCACATAATTATTTTATGGAAAATCGGAGGTTACTTTATTAAAAGCGTGGGGATCGACGGTATTATTCATCCATGAAAGGCCCTCTCCATGCGCTACCTATCTAAATTAAACTCTGCCATTTTGACGGGCGCATTCTGCTTTGCATCGGTCGGTATGGCAGCATTGAGCGATATGAATGAAGAAGTTTTGATGCGGCACAACGACGCGCGCGAGGCGCATGATCGGCAGGCGAGTGCTGAAATTGCACGCCAAAGAACCAAGGCCGCTTTGGAGCAGGCGCAGTTTGTTTTCAACCTTGACAGTATTCTGTATCAGCGAAACGCGATGCCACGCTGGGACGTGCTTCAGTCGCGGCAAAGACTCTTGCAGGCGATGCTGGCAGATCGATTCGCGCTTTACGTGATTGAATTATCTGGTCTGGAAATGCGTATTCAGCAGCTGCGTGCCTCATGGCGCGATGGAACTGTGGAGCCCAATTTATCTCAGTTAGCCAAACTGTTCGTTGAAAAACGCCAGATGCGCGTTGCTCAGTCTGAGGCGAATTTGAATGATTACCGGGACATTGCCAGCATTCGTAGAGAGCTCCATAGTATCAATGAGTCTCTCTCAAACGGGCAGATCGTCAGCTCTGAGGCTCTGAACGAATCTAAGGTGAATGCGACTGAGGCGGAGGCGGAAGTTGTAATTGCCACGCGTGAACTAAATCAGGCACGCGAGGCCCTAGCAGAGGCTCAACGAGATCTGGCTGCTTCAGCGCGCCGTTAATGATCAGATTGCGATTGGTGTGATTCAAGATTCAAAGGACGGGCACTGCTTGGATACGGGCAGTGTCGGCAGCCGCTGCCACAGCAATAGCCGCGTTTAAGGTGGTATTGGGCCGTAAACACAAGCAGGCCAGTTTTTGCATCAATGTAATAATCTCCAATAGCGCTGGGACCGATCTCCCCAGCTTTTTCACTGACACGCTCCCCGGTGTACTGAGCGAGAGCTGCTGGCTTGGTAATATTGGCGTTTTCGCTTCGATTCACGCTGAAATCAATCCTTCTCTTATAGCATAGCGCGTCAGATCAACTTGAGTGTGAAGGCTCAATTTCGTCATGATGTTGGCCTTGTGTCGCTCCACGGTCTTGGCGCTAATGTGAAGAGTGTGGCCGATCTGTTTGGCTGATTGGCCCTTTGCAACGTGACAAAGGACTTCCACCTCACGAGGAGACAACAGGCTGCGTTGGGACTGACCGACGGGCTTTGCGTTGATGCTGCGACCCGTGCTGGCGGTGAGTCGGTCACGGATCTCCTGGCTGAGAAATGGCAGATCACCCGAAAGTACAGCATGGATTGCGCGTGCAATCGTCGACAATGACTCACTTTTGGTCACAAATCCAGACGCGCCTGCAGCCATGGCCCTTTCAACATTTGTGTCTGTATGGTGAGCGGAGAGCACAATGATTTTTAAGTGGGGCTTGAGCTTTTTGGCGCGTTCGATCATCTCAAACACGCTGGAGCCAGGCATCTGAATGTCGACAACGGCCACATCGGGTTCTAATGTGGTGATTTGCGTTAATCCCGTTTGTGCATCGCCGCTTTGGGCGACGATTTCAAGCCCGGGATCTGCATTGATCACTTGGCTTAAGCCAAGACGAACAATTTCGTGGTCATCGATCAAGACGACTTTTTTCTTCACGGGTAGGGACTGGCTCATGGCGACCTCGAAAGTTGTCTATAGAGCACACCGATACTCTAATCCAAATTACGGGTCACCAACAAGCCTAGAACGATTATTTTGAAGGCATTAGAGCTCTACATAGTTTCCACTATGACCGCGCTCGCCTCGCCGCCGCCGATACAAAGCGTCGCAAGACCCCGTTTTTTGTTATTTTCCTTGAGGGCCGTAAGAAGTGTGACCAGCACTCTTGCCCCACTAGCGCCAATGGGATGACCGAGTGCCACGGCTCCGCCATAAACATTAATTCGCTCGCTGGGGAGCTTGAGATCATGGATTGCGGCCATTGCGACGACAGCGAATGCCTCATTGATTTCATACAAATCAATATCGGCTGTGGTGAGATGAGCCTTTTTGAGGACTTTCTCGATACAGGCAACGGGTGCGGTCGTGAACCAAGTGGGTTCCTGAGCGTGAGAGGCTTGAGCGACGATTTTTGCGATCGGTTTCAATCCCTCCTTCTTGGCTGTTTCGAGATCTGTCAGCATCAGTAGGGCTGCGCCATCGTTGATGGAGCTTGCGTTGGCTGCCGTGATGGTGCCATTTTTGTCAAACGCCGGACGCAGGTCCTTAAGCTTCGTCAGATCCGCTGCGAAAGGTTCCTCGTCTTGGGTGACTAACATGGTGCCTTTGCGGGTTGTGAGTTCCACCGGAACGATCTCTTTGTCAAACACTTTACTTTCAATTGCCGCTCGGGCTTTCTTGTAGCTTTCCATGGCGAATTCATCTTGTGCCTCACGAGAAAATGCGTATTTTTTCGCACATTCCTCACCGCAGTTGCCCATGGCAACATTACCGTAGGGGTCCCAGAGGCCATCAAATTGCATGTGATCTTTGAGTTCGACCGCGCCAAATTTGAATCCGGCACGGGAATTTGGTAACAGGTGCGGAGCCAAAGTCATGTTTTCTTGGCCTCCAGCCAAGACAATCTTGGCGTCACCTCCGCGGATCGCTTGGTCGGCCAGCATGACCGACTTAAGACCAGATCCGCAGACCCGGTTGATCGTGGTGGCGCAAACAGATTTTGGTAGACCACCGTAGATAGCCGTTTGTCTTGCAGGTGCTTGGCCAACGCCAGCGGTTAAAACCTCTCCCATGATAATTTCATCAATTTTTTCTGGGCTAACGCCGGTTTTCTTGATGCAATCTTTAACGAGGGACGCCCCCAGCTGGGGAGCTGGTGTTGAGGCGAATGCGCCGCTCATTTTGCCGATGGCAGTGCGGCCAGCGTAGACAATGACTGTGGGGTTTGAGGACATGTGGTGCTCCTTAATTTTCTCACCTTAATTTTCTCACCTTAATTTTCTCAATTGAGGCATCAATTAAGCATAGCCAGAGTGCCTCTGTCTACGCTATGCTGTCGCGACGCAATGTTTCGCGTCCCCCACATAAGTCTCGATGATTTGATCTATGGCCTGCAGAGAGGAACATCTCATGACGTCTCGGTCGAAGTGCATCTTAAAGCTGTCAAACGGTAGAGAATTCACGGGGGAGCTTATTGGCGCCCCCGTTTCATCTTCTGGAGAGTTGGTTTTTACCACCGGCATGGTTGGATACAGTGAAGCTCTCACCGACCCCTCCTACTTTGGTCAGATTTTACTCTTCACATATCCACTGATTGGTAATTATGGGATACCCCCACTGCCATCGACACTGGCGATCGAATCGTCTCGTGGCTTTGAAAGTGACCGTGTGCATGCATCTGCGGTGATTATTGCAGTTGATAGTGAGGACGCATTCCATTGGACAAGTCGTCAGACTTTAGACTCATGGCTCAAACAACAAAACGTTCCCGGTATTGTCGGGTTGGACACCAGGCAGCTGGTGCACATGATCCGCGAGGAAAAGAAGCTCTATGGTGCGGTCGTGCCGGACGGAGCCACGGGAACTCGCTCGTTTATGGATGTTATGCCGTCGGATTCTCCGGCAGTTTTTTTTGATCCTTCAGTTCACGAGGTCGTGCGGGCCGTGTCTTGCAGGGAGCCCTACGTCATTGGCCGCGGATCAAAGCGCGTTGCCGTGGTGGATACGGGCGTGAAATGGAATATATTAAGGCAACTTGTTCAAAGTGGTGCAGAGGTCCAAGTTGTCCCCTGGGATCATGATCTCATGAAGGTGGATGCATCAGGTTACCTGCTATCCAACGGTCCAGGTGATCCGGAGAAAACCGGTGACCTTCGCGATCGTATCAAAGGATTATTTGCAACCCAAAAACCCATTCTCGGAATTTGTCTAGGGCATCAGTTATTGGCGCTTGCCGCTGGTGCGACGACATCGCGCATGGCGTATGGGCATCGATCTCATAATCAACCGGTGCAGCTTGTTGGAACCCGCAAGGGTTTCATGACCAGCCAAAATCATGGATTTGTTGTCGACGCTGAGTCCATGCCTGCTGATTGGGAGCCTTGGTTTATCAACGCGAATGATCAAACCATTGAGGGTATCCGTCACTGCTCGTTGCCTTATCGTAGTGTTCAGTTTCACCCGGAGGCTGCCGGAGGCCCGCGGGATACAGGTTGGATTATCGAACAATTTGTGAAGGAGTTGTAAGTTATGCCACTTCATCCAAAGCTCTTACATTTAGGTCGTAAAGCAAAAGTCGTACTTCTCGGCTCGGGTGGATTGACGATCGGTCAAGCCGGAGAATTTGATTACTCTGGGACTCAGGCCGTTAAGAGCCTGCTCGAGTGTGGGCATGAAGTGATTGTCATCAATCCAAACGTGGCAACCGTGCAGACAAATCCTCAAGATGGCGTCAAAGTTTATCTCTATCCAGTCGAGCCATCGTGGGTTGAGAAAGTGTTTGAGGTCGAGAAACCAGATGCCATCGTCGCCGGTTTTGGCGGTCAAACAGCTCTGAATTGTCTGATCGCGCTTGAAGATAACGGTACATTGCAGCGTCATGATGTGTTGAATTTGGGAACTCCCGTCGAAACTCTTAAAATGACGGAGGACCGCGATCTCTTTGCCCAAAAAATGCGTTCCATTGGTATGCCAATCCCGCAAAGTCATGCATGCGAAACTGAAGATCAGGCGATCAAGGCGGCTCAAAAAATTGGTTTCCCGGTCATTGTCCGTGCCGCGTTTGCCTGTGGGGGCTTGGGTAGTGGGTTTGCCCACAATCAAGATGAGCTTTCCGCGCTGGTAAGGCCAGCACTGGCTACCTCGCCTCAGGTTCTTGTGGAGAAGTCTCTGCGTGGCTGGAAAGAGGTGGAGTATGAGGTAATGCGTGACAGCAGTGGTAACACCATCACAATTTGCAACATGGAAAACTTTGATCCGTTAGGGATACATACCGGCGATAGTATCGTCGTCTGTCCCAGTCAATCGTTAAGCGACGACGAATATCAAATGCTCCGAAACGCTGCGATTAAGATTATCGACAGCTGCGGCGTTATCGGTGAGTGCAATGTGCAGTATGCGTTGAGTCCCGATAGTCTGGATTTTGTCGTGATCGAGGTGAATGCAAGGTTGTCCAGGTCGTCGGCGCTTGCGAGTAAAGCCTCGGGTTACCCCATAGCCTATATTGCCGCAAAGGTGGTGCAGGGATTTGATCTGCTTGAGATCAAAAATCCCGTGACGGAGGTCACTTGCGCCTACTTCGAACCAGCGTTGGATTATGTGACGATTAAAGTTCCACGGTGGGATCTAACTAAATTTAGAGGTGTGTCGCGAGATCTTGGGTCGACGATGAAATCGGTGGGTGAAATTATGGCGATTGGTCGTAGTTTCCCAGAAGCCATCCAAAAGGCAGTGCGGATGGTTACCGAAAACGATCGTGGGATTGGAGTGATTGTTGGAGAATCCCTCAAGGATTCAGAGATCGAAGCAGCATTGCTGACCCCCACCGACACACGATTTTATTCAGTAATCGCTGCCATGCGACACGGCTGGGATCTTGAGCGGATCCATGGGCTAACGCGTATCGATAAATGGTTCTTATCCAAGTTGCGTGAAATCATTGTGATCGAAACTCATATCAAAGATCGGCTTTTGAAGCAGGACATCTCAGTGATTGATCCTGGTGAGTTGCGGGACTGGAAACGTCTTGGGTTTTCGGATGCGCAGATTGCGGGTTACGCGATCGAATCCCGTAACTCTCAAGCTGGAGAAAAACAGTTGTTTCTCGAGCAGGCTAAAGTTCGGGCAATCAGGAAATCCAAAGGGGTTCTTCCCGTCGTTAAAAAAATCGACACCACTGCTGCAGAATACCCCGCCAAAAGTAACTATCTTTACATGACTTATCATGGAACAGAGTCGGACCCGGGTGTCGGAGCGCTATTGCAGCACCGTCGGTCTGCTTTAGTGCTTGGCAGCGGTAGCTACCGCATCGGGACATCGGTAGAGTTTGATTGGTGCGGCGTGTCTTGTAGCAAGAAATTACAAGACGAAAGCTGGCGCAGCGTCATCATTAATTGCAATCCAGAGACCGTATCAACGGACTACAACAGTTCGGATGCACTTTATTTTGATGAAATGACGCTAGAACGTGTCTTGGATGTTTGCGAGTTTGAAAAGATTGATGGAGTCATTGCGTCGATGGGTGGGCAGCTACCTAACCGCTTGGCATTACCGCTTTCTCGGTCTGGCGTAAGGCTTCTTGGGCACAGTGCCGAGACGATTGACATGGCTGAGGACCGTAGCCGATTTTCGGCATTGCTCGATACCCTTGGCATTGATCAACCAAGGTGGATGGCGGCCACAAGTCGCGACGACATTGAGCAATTTGTGCAGAAAGTAGGTTTCCCGGTTTTGGTGCGGCCATCGTATGTTTTAAGCGGTGCGGCTATGAATGTTGCGTACGACCGAGTTTCATTGGAACGCCACCTGGAGATGGCAGAGCGAGTAAGTCCAGATCACCCCATTGTGGTGAGCGAGTTTTTGCTCGGTGCCCGAGAAATTGAGCTTGATGGTGTGGCGCAAGATGGAGAGATCCTAACGGCGATTGTGAGTGAGCATATTGAGAACGCTGGAGTGCATTCGGGAGATGCGACCATGGTGGTCCCGGCACAAAAGCTTTATGTAGAAACCGTACGACGCATACGCAGGGCCGGACATGCCATTGCCCGTGGTCTTAAACTGAATGGACCTTTTAACATTCAGTTTCTTGCACGATCCAATCACATCCAAGTGATCGAGTGTAATGCGAGGGCTGCCCGGTCGTTTCCATTTGTTTCGAAAGTTGTGGGTCTCAACCTGGCGGATGCCGCCACCAGTGTCATGATTGGCAAAACACCAAGACTTGCCAGGTTAAGTGAGGACGATTTGCCTCATGTTGGTGTGAAGGCAGCGCTCTTTAGTTTCACGCGGTTGGCCGGGGTTGATCCGGTTCTTGGGGTCGAAATGGCATCCACGGGTGAGGTGGGTTGTATCGCAGAGGATTTTGAGTCGGCTTATCTTCTTGCCATGGAATCATCAAAAGTTTTTGCTCCCAAAAAAGCGATGCTCGTAAGCGCCGGTTCCGAGGCGGAAAAATTAAAATTTCTGCCGTGGGCCAAAAAGCTTACAGAACTTGGCATAAAACTCTATGCAACCGGAGGAACCGCTCAATTTTTGAATGATCACGGTGTCCGCACTGAGGCTGTAGCGTGGCCGGGGGAGGCAAGGCCTGGACTTTCTGACGCCTTGGAGCTGATTCGTGCCAAAGATGTAGATTTCGTTTTGAATGTGCCCAAGAATCTGCGCAGTGATGAGCTCACGCGTGGCGGTCAGATCAGACAGTCTGCGACAAGATTTGGTTGCTCACTGATCACCAACATGGAAAAAATGATCGCCTACGCCCAGGCGATGACATTTCATCCAAATTTCGCGAGCCAGCATCGTCCAAAGTCCTTGCCTGGTTACCGTTAGGCTTACATCATCAAATGGAGCGTGTTTGTTTTAAACAAGGTTGATTTTGGGCTCATGCCAGGTGCCATTAGTTCGCGGGCTGAGTGGCGTTGGGTATTGCCAAGATCGCGAATTGACCGTAAAATTTGACCCATGGCTTATACACTGCATCAAAAATTCAACGCGGGAGGCATGGCGGATCTTTGGCTTGCGACCAAAGAGGGCCCCGACGGTTTTAAAAAAGTCTGCGCGGTCAAGGTCATCAGATCTGATCTCGGAGACCGTGATGATTTTGCCCGGATGTTCCTGGCCGAGGCGAAAATTCTATCAAATATGAGTCATGCCAATATCATGCCAGTGATGGATCTAACGACCATCGAACAGTCACCAGCCATTGTCATGGATCTCAATATCGGTGGTGACTTGAATCAGATTTTTCGTCAATCTTTTGATTCCGGTGCTCTGATTCCCATTCCCATGTTGTTACATGTTATTGCATCTGTGGCTCAGGGCCTACATTATGCCCACAATTTTAAAGACCCCGTTACCGGTCAGGCACTCGCTGTTGTGCACCGTGACATTTCTCCGGGTAATATTCTGTTGGCAATCGATGGTAAAGTGCGGCTCAGTGATTTTGGTATTGCGAAGGCCCAAAACCGAGGATTTGAAACAGATGTTGGTCAGATCAAGGGTAAGTATACTTACATGAGTCCTGAACAGCTCCAAAACAAGTCGCTCGATCACCGTTCTGACCTGTTTTCACTAGGTGTTGTCCTATGGGAAGGACTTGCGGGGCGCTTTCGGTTCGACCAATTACCTGAAGTCGCTATCTACGAAAAACTGTCTCACGCCCCGGAGTTCGAAAGCTTACTTGAATTGAATGCCAATGTGTCTACATCATTGAACGATATTGTGATCAAGTGCCTCAAGTCGGATCCTAGTCAAAGATACCGGACTGCGGGTGATCTGGCGCGCGACCTCGAACGACAGTTGATCACAGAATACGCATCATTTTCTCCGGAAAAGTTGGGTCGATTTGTTGAGCGATCGCTGAAGTCCCAAGTCGAGAGAATTCAGCAAACGTTACAGCAAGCTTTGTCCGGCGTTAGCGCCGAAACACCCACGAGTCGTATTCATGTGAAAATGAATGCGAAGCTTGACGGTGCTGCAGAATCTTCACAAAATAAACCCCTAAAAAACCCGTCTGCAGGGCAGACAAGTGATCCCAATGCGGTCATGCCGCAGTTGATAAGACAGGTTTCCCAGCCAGTCTCCAGCAGTGCATCCCCACAAACGCCGCAGGACGTTTCAAGACCAGCAGTTGACGGTCGTCAAAGTCAGGTTCGATCGATGGTCTCGGAACACGACCATAGGCAAATTAATGTCACCGTCAACATGGGTCATCATAAGTCTGATGATCAAAGCCCTTTTCTACAAAAAGGTCGTGATCTCACCCTGACCGATGCATCTCCAACATCTATCCAGCCTAAGATCACAGTGTCAAAAACCAATCTTAAGGCAGTCCCTCAAAACCCCCCGGTCACGATGCGTCGAGGTCCTTCGTTACAGGTCCAAGGCAAACAAACATCCGGGAGGATGGGATTCATCATCGGCTTGTTATTTTTAATGGGTGTCGCCTGGTTGATCTTGAACGCACCCATGATTCGTCAACTGATTAAGGCTATGAAGGCGGGTTGAATGAGGGAGCGTCAAAAACGTTACAGAATCAAGCTTTCAGCGATTATTATGATCCATGAAGCCGATGGTCGCGGAAAAAAATCACTTTTTTACACGGAAAACCTCAGCCTATCCGGTGCGCTGATCAAGGGTGCTTATGAGTCAATCGAAGGGAGATTGTTGAAAGATGACCATGTGCAGGTCATACTGCAACTGCCTGCGATTGACAGCGGAACCCATGAAATTCAATGCTGGGGTAAAATTGCCCGGGAAGCGACTGAAGGTGTTTATGGGCTAAAGTTTGAGATGGACGACCAAACCCGTCGCGTCCTGCAAGCTTATATTGGCAAGTTCGTTGCGGAGTTCCCCGAGGCGATCATCTAGGACGCTCTTCCGTTATGACCGTCGGTGATTTTCTTTCGTGTTCGCAGATAGACTGGGACTCCTGCCGCAATAATTAAAGAGCCTATCAAGCAAGCTTTAGGATTCGATAGGATCGCTTGTGACATCAGCCACAGTGAGCTTGCAATAAACATCATGGGGACAATCGGAAACCATCGGATTCTATAACCATCAAAATCCACACTTGATTTGCGGAATTTGAATAATCCAGCCGCGGCCAGGGCATACCAAATCCAGGATGAAAAGACGACGTAATCGGTCAGCTGATCAAAGGTGCCTGAAGCTGCCAAAATGGAAGCTGTAAGCCCTTGGACCAACATGGACCTCACCGGAACGCCAGTGGTCAGACTCCTGTGAGCAAACCAACGTGGGAAAAGATGATCTTCAGCCATTGCCAGTGGCACACGTGCGCTTGTGAGAATAGACCCATTCATGGCACCGACGGCCGACAAGACGAATGCCAGTGAAACGACGGCAACGCCGCTGGCGCCGAGAAAAGGCATGACCGCTTTACTGGCCACAGGCATGGCATCAGGGAATTTAGTGCTATAACTCTTAATGATGTCGTCAAAATGAACGCCGTAAAACCAGGCGATGTTTGCGATGACGTACATGATTGTGACAACAATCAGCCCAATGATTAGAGCCCGAGGCACATTTCTCTGACCGTTTCTCACCTCGGAAGCGGCCATGGGCATGTTGTTCCAGCCGTCAAAAGCCCAGAGCGCAGACAATACTGCAGCTCCAAACCCTGGTGACAAGATCGATGCTGGCTCAAACGATGGTCCTGCATAAAAATGCCGCCAATCTCCTGACGGCGACAACAAGAAAACCCCAGCGGCAATCAGGATGATCATGCCAATTTTAAGGAGCGTGAGTCCGATTTGCACACCACCACCAAACGTGACTTTGAAGCAATTGATTACGGTAAATGTCCAGATGAGAAACAACGCAACCACAGTCTTGCCGCCAAGTGCCGAGACATCTATAAATCCACTCGCAAATGTCGCCGCTCCGACTGCGTATGCAGAGATCGCCGATGGCGACGCAATCCAAAACCTCGTCCAGCCATACAAAAACGCCACCCAGGGCGCCCAACCTTCCCGCAAAAACACATACTCACCACCCGTCTTGGGGAAGCGAGATCCCAGTTCCGCGTAACAAAGCCCGCCGAGAGCAGAAAGCAAGGCAGCGACCATCCAAGCTAATATGACACCTGTGATACTCCCTGCGGACTGTGTCATGACAGCGGCCTTGATAAAAATACCGGTGCCGATGATCGTGCCCACAACCAGGGAGAGTGCGCCCCAAGGCCCGAGTCTTGCTGTAGAATTCATTGTGTTCACAGGGAACCCTCTGCAAAAGCCAGGTTTCAGGCCCAAAGGCGTTTTTAACACTTTGATTTGATATGATAAAACCGTGATTGACAACCCCTCTCTTTTCCTCTATCTACTACAGCCTCCTACGGCGAGGTAGCTCAGATGGTTAGAGCGGTGGATTCATAACCCACAGGTCGGGGGTTCGACTCCCCCCTTCGCCACCATTCTGCATGAGTAGTCGAACCCCAAGTTTGGCTCATTGGGTGACATGAAAAGAAAGATAGTTACAGTTATAACTGCAGTGAGCGGAGACCGGGTCATCGTCTGTAAAGATGAATTAGATCACGCGCTTCGTCACTTCACGTTACCGGAAGATATTTTCTTAGAGCTCTTGGAACGCGTTCTCAAGGATCCATCAGAAGTCTATGTCGATAATCTATCGGCTCCCCATGTCTACCACCTATTTTATAGGCTTGAGTCTGGCCGCTATCTCTTGGCTGTCGTTAAGTTGCTTGATGACGGCAACTATCTCGCAAGCATGTACCCGACGGGTAAGAATATTCGTGCTCTCCATAAAAAAATGAAGAGGCTAAAAGTATGAAGAAGCCGGAAATATCATTTCGCGTTTTTGGTGGCTCAGGACCTTTGTCGATTTATTGGACCGATGGACCATACGGCGATGCGATTGACTCGACCTCCGGTAAAGGGGTGGCGTGGATTTCACCGAGTGGCGACACGCTCGGAGTAGAATTTGATGATGTAAATGAGGCGAAGGATCACCAAGTGCTTAAGCTCACTAACGGTGAAATAGTGACCGTGGATGTAATCAGGGGTAAGGTCAAAGTCGATAAGAGCGGTGCTTTGCGGAAACACGGTTAGTCCGCGGGTCAGTTGCGAAATTTGGCGAAGTCCGCGTCATGGATAAGTAAACCTTGGCTGATCTTCCGCGAGCTTACGCATATTGTTCGTGATGACCGTGATCAGGTCACGGCAACCATCGAGAAGTTTTGCAACTCTGTGGCCAATGAAGTTTGCACTCCCATGAGTTTCTTCGCGGAACATAAAGAGCACATTCAAAAAAACCTGGAGCACTCCACGCTCCCCGGCACGATTCTGTTCATTCGTGAATTGGCCGCGCTTCTCGGGGCAAGTTTCAAAGGCACTACACTGCGACTGAAGGATACGTATTATTTCGGGATTGACACAGACTTTTTTTTATGAAAATTAATAAAGAGTTTTGTTTTTCATTAATATTATTTATACAGGTGTTATAATGTTAAAGTTTAGGAAATCAGTACTTTGCCTCGTTTTGATGGTGACATCTTTGTTTGGTTTGCAAACCACAGCCTCGGCAGAGCAAAGCATTCCCGATTTTGCAAATCGCGTGGCGGTCGTTATGGAGTCAAATCTGACAAATTGCGGACTGTTTTTAATTGATCCGCGGACGCCAGGACTTCCGAATAATACCCGCTGGAACGCGCGTTATGCTGTCGTTAATGGCCGTGGACAGGCGTTGGCTTACTTTGTACAGGATTACGGCGTGGGCGCTGTATGGACTTGGATGAATCCCAACGGAAGTTTCAGGCATTCGATTCAATTTGATCATCAAAGTATCCGTTTTGTGACGCCTTATGCCGGTAATGTGGCCTCTGCCAGCCGTTTCGTGACTCCGGGTGGGGTCGGATTCAACATGTATTGCCGCTCTGCCGGGGGCATGGTGCCCCAATGGCAAATGTTTGAGTCTTGTGTTGGTCAAGACTTCGTGCAGGTCATTACAAATCAGCTCTGTCAGTATGCGCAATGATCCGGTGATCTGATTCAAGGTTTCAGAGCCCGGCTCCACTGAGCTGGGCTTTACCTATTATGGTCTAGGGCTCTTCCCGGCAAATCACAGCGCCTAGTTTGCGAAGCTTGTTCTCGATATCAAAATAACCACGTTCGACCTGATAGATGTTGTCGATCACGCTGGTGCCATTGGCGACGAGAGCCGCCATGATCAGGCTCATTCCTGCGCGGACATCTGGAGAATTCAGGCGGGCGGCATAGAGCTGTGACTTGCCGTTTACGACGATGCGGTGCGGATCGCATAGGACAATATTAGCGCCCATTTGCATCAGCTTGTCTGTGAAGAACATACGGCCTTCAAACATTTTTTCAAAAAATATGACGGTGCCTTGTGACTGAGTGGCTGCCACAATAGCGACGCTCATCAGATCTGTCGGATAGGCTGGCCATGGACCTGAATAGATGGTTCCAATGCGACCACCGATATCTTTCTTCATCGTCAATGGCTTTGTGCCTTCGATCGTGAGGTCATTGCCGGTAATTGTGGGATTTATGCCGAGACGAGCCAGGGTTTTAAGGATAAATCCCAGGTCTGCGGGTCTAGTATCTTTGATGGTCACTTTGCCGCCGGCAATGGCTCCGAGGCAAAGAAAGCTGCCAACCTCCATAAAATCGGGACCAATTTCGTGAGTGGCTCCCTTCAGAGTTTTGACGCCGTCAATTGTAATGCGATTGGAGCCTATGCCGGAAATCTTGGCACCCATGGCATTCAGTAAGTTGCAAAGGCCTACGACATGCGGCTCACTGGCGGCATTGTGAAGCACCGTCGTGCCTTCGCACTTTGCCGCAAGCAGAAGCAGGTTCTCGGTACCCGTAACGGAAGGCTCGTCAAGATAGACGTCGCAGCCTTGGATTTTCTTGATGTCGCCCTTGATCGCACCATCCAGACGCAGATTTCCGCCGAGCGCCTCGATGCCCTCCCAGTGGGTGTCTATCCGGCGCGCGCCGATCACATCACCACCGGGCAAAGCCAATTCCACTTTGCCAAACCGGGCAAGCATGGGGCCCAAGAGCAAAATGGAGGCTCTGATGCGACTGCAAAGAGCGGGATCCGGCCGCTTATAATTGACGTTTTTTGCACAAAGTGTGAGCTGATCCGCTCCCTGCCAAGATACATCAACGCCCAGATCTGCGAGGACGTCGCACGTTGTCATCACATCACCGATTTTGGGCATGCGTCGGAATATGATCGGTTCATCTGTCAGAAGGCACGCCATCAGTGCTGGCAGCGCTTCATTCTTGTTCCCTGATGGCGTCACGCTGCCAGAGAGCTTGTGTCCGCCTTCTATATGAAATCGTGCCATGGTTAGATTCTCCTTTTAACGACAGGAATGCAGTAGCTTATCAGGCTAAAAGCTCGATGATCTCTCCGCGCGACAGAGACTTAAAGATTTCTTCGTCTTGATCAAGGAATTTTTCGAAGAGAGCCTTTTTCTTGTTGATCAGTTGGTCAATGCGCTCTTCAAGGGTGTCGCGTGTCACTAATTTCAGCACTTGGACGTTCTTATTTTGACCAATGCGGTGGACGCGGTCAGTCGCCTGATTTTCTTTGCTGGCGTTCCACCATCGGTCATAGTGAATCACAACGTTTGCGGCAGTGAGATCGATACCAATTCCTCCTGCCAGGAGGGAAGCGCAAAAAACCTTGCAATTGGGATCGGTTTGAAAGCGCTCAATCACCTTGCCACGGTTGGTGGTGCTACCTGTCAAGAGTTCGTGGTTAATTCCTTCGCTTTTGAGATAATCGCTGATGATCCCCAGCATGTCGATGTATTGACTGTAGACAACGACTTTGTGTCCGCTTTCCAGTGCCTCTTGAATCAGCTCCTTGAACAGATCGAACTTGCCACTGTGATGCTGGCGCCAGCTTTCTTTTCCAGTCAAAACACTGGGGTGATCACAGATTTGCTTTAGGAGCGTCAACACGGCAAAAACATGCAAAAATGGCACCGCCTTGCTCTCATCCTTCACCATCTCGAGTATAGGTCTGACCTTCATGTCCATGGTTTGTTTGTACATGGACTGCTGCTCGTCCGACAGTGAACAGTGTCGAATGTCTTCGACTTTCTCTGGTAGATCTTTCAGCACAAGATCTTTGGTTCGCCGCATTTTAAATGGGTGAATTAATTTTTGTAGGCCATGCTCACTGGCTGTATTTTCACCCCCGGATATGGGTTGCAACCATTGCCTCTTGAAATAATCGTCAGAGCCGAGATATCCCGGGATTAAAAAATCAAAAACGGCTTTAAGTTCTCCTAGATGGTTTTCCATCGGAGTGCCACTCAGGCAGAATCGGCTTTTACTCTTCAGGGCACAGACGGCGCGATAGGTGGCTGTGTCGTTGTTCTTAACGAAATGCGCCTCATCAAGCACAATGACATCCCATTCGATGTCGCCCAATTGCGCAATATCCCGCATGACGATTCCGTAGCTTGAGAGGATGGTGTGGCTTGTTTTGCCTAACCCCGCTAAAAGACCCTGACGCTTTGTGCCATGATATTTGATCGGCGTCAGAGCAGGGGCGAAATCCAACATTTTATCAAGCCAGTGATCCAGAACCGTGGTGGGCGATACGACCAAAAATTTCGCGTTTCGTTTTGAGTCATTGACCGCTGATAGCAGCGCCATAGCTTGGTGTGTTTTACCCAAGCCCATTTCATCGGCAAGAAGCCCGCTCAGGCCGTTATTATGAAGCCACCACATCCAGCTATATCCCTCGGTTTGGTACTCGCGCAGCGATAGCTTTGTTGTATCAAGAGATGGCGGGATCGACTCCTTGTGAAATTCAGTCCTTTCGCGAAGTTTATCCAGAAGTTTTTTGCTACCAGCAAATTTATCCAGCTCGCCGATGGCAGCTTTGAAGCGAATCATGCCAACTGTATCGAGCTTAAGTGATTTTCCAGACTCGTCGACTTGCCAAGCATACTGCGTGACAAAGTCAGGCACCTTGAGCCATTTTTTCCCACTGCGAAAAAATTGTTTTTTCTTGCTGCGATAATCGATCAGAATATCAACCATAGAAACGGAGCCATCGCCCGTCTCAAACATTGGCGTGATGTTGAACCAATCGTCGCTGCCAGCAAGAATGTTGACGCGACTGATCGACGGATTGCTGACGACCGTGTCAGCTAAAATTTCTGAGTCGACATAGAGCGCCCCATGACGCGCAAATTCAGCAAAATTTCCGGCGCAGGCCATCGCCGCATCATCGCCGTCGATCTTCTTTGAAAAAGGCATTTCAGACCAGGTCTCAACCACGGCTCCGTTGTCATAGGGGATGTAGCCATAGTCTTCGACAAAGATGTAATTTTGGCCCGTGTGTCTGCTAATCTGCTTCACGCCCGCGAATTGGGTCCATCGGACTTCTGTGTCGGTGTTTCCTTTGGCTCTATATGCGACGCGCATGGGCTCTGAGAAAGGGGCGCCTGCAATTGGTTTTGGAGCTTTGGGCTTTCCTTTCAAAGATTGATTGTCGACCATCACATCGATTGCGATCATGCGATCGATGTCGAGATCTCCAAGGTCTCCAGTGGGCAATATGCGAGTGGCGGGTCTGGCAATGGCCGTCGCGACTCTCAGGTGCTTCACATCGGAGCCAAGAAATGGTTCGTTTTGGTGCTCCAACAGAAATTTCGCCGCTTCGTCAAGCGGTAGGGAATATGTCGTCAATTGTCCGGACTTGATTTCCACGCGGACCTTTATTTCTGGGCCTTTGCCAACCAGATTGACGCTTTGAATGGCTCCCTCGAGATGCTTCAACAGCGATTGTGTGGGGTTTTCTTGCTTTATCGCAGTCGGGTGCGTGCTTGTTGCTGCGGCAGGTCTTCGGCGGCCAAGTGTTGCTGGTGGCTTCAAAGGCATTTTGGGGTCAAGTTTGGCAAAAAGAGCGCTTTTTTCGCGGTCTATGTGCAGCATCGTCGCGCCAATATGTTCGCAATAAAGTCCGTAGGCCCGGTTTTTTCGGCAAGTGCACTCGATCCATTGGATGGT
>JBILMN010000001.1:0-120395 GCA_044375465.1 Oligoflexales bacterium
GACCACTAACCGTGCTGGTTGTGACTGATCTCCTCGCAAAGGGTCCACCGTCTTTAATCGGGTTCCAACATCTTCGGTCATCAAGGTGTTACCCAGCGGTGCCGCCATGGTTCCCCTCTCTGACAGGGAGTCTTTGGTAAGTCCTTGCACAGGAGTTTCTGTCGCCCTTACAGCGGTTGGCCGAACCTCATTTGGCGTAGGGGTTTGTTTTTTGGGAACTTGTTTTTTTGCTGGACGTTCCGGAGTTGGTGACACTGTTTTTTCTTTTTCAGGGGTTGCAATGCGAATCTTAACAGTTTCTGCGATTTTTGGTTTTGTGTCAGAAATAAAAGACGTCAGAAACCGTTGACCCGCAAAATGCGCGACCAATGACGCAAAGCTCGCAAAAAACCAGATCCTAAGTCGGGCATCTCGCGAAGGGTCCAAAGGGTCTATTATTTTTTTTTGCACATTTAACACGCGATGTCCTGATGGCAGTCATTAAAATTGCGTCGTAAGTCAAAGGGCTTCATTTACTGTCTTCATTCGCTGTCTTCATTCACTGTCATAATTTCACTGTCATTATTTCGGTGTTGTAATGATAGGCGTTAATTTCAATGATATTTGAGATTTATCAAAAAAAATTGATTTCTACAGTATTTTTGCCGATCTCCACCAATCTAATTTTTTTATTGCGTTGTTTCTGCCGAGCCGTCTCTAAGTTACGTCGGAGCCATGATCACGATGCCTTAAGTTCGCGTCACGTCTATGTTTTACGGGAGCGTTGCGTGGTATTTTCAGAGTTCAAGACATGGCCATTTATGACCGCTTTTTGCATGTTGTGTGGGGCATGCGGAGCGCCGTCTAAGTCTGCCTCTGACGTGGCTGGCATGTTTTCTGGGCCGAAGGTTTCCCTGGCCGGATTGATGCTGGATATCTGTAAGACCCTTAGATCTAGGCAGGACGCACCCAATATGGACGGCGCCTCATTAGCTGATGCGGAATGCGCCAGTGCTGGGCAGGACGCGGACAACTACAAGACTGTGACCGGAAAATTCCGCTTCGAGGGACTTGAGAGTCAGGTTTCAGCTCAGTCAGGTCATGACGTTGTGCACATTAAGACCCGAAGCAAAGTCTGGCTCAACGACAATATTCTGGATCTTGCTTTGAAGCTTACCAACGCATTTAAAAACCGCGCCAATGGCGGCCCTGATGTTTTCACCAACCCATCACCGGCAAATTCTGGCGGCGATAAATTATCGAATCTACTCACAACTAAGGTTCGCGAGGTTGAGAAGGTCACATTTGACCAAGCAAAAAAATCCTTCTTTGGAAAAATCAATATCGCAGGCACCGGCTTAGTCACCATTGATAACGACATTGTCATCGCAGGACAAATCTTTGACAATTCGATTGCCATCAACCTGCGCTCACCAACCCCCGTGAACTTTGAGGCATCACTGATTCGCGGCGTGACAGCCGTTGGCCTGATGATACCTTACGCGAACGATGTTTATGTGGACCTAACCTTTGAGATTGACATCCATGCCATTGGTCTGAAGAACACGCTGACCTCAAAAATAGAATCCGCTTTAGGAAGTTCTATGAAGCAGATGTTGGACTCCCTATTAAAGCTTGACCCTCAGGAGTGACTTCATGAAATCATGCCTGTCAATTCACAATGTCAAGGTCAAGGTCAAGGTCAAGGTCATGCTCATATTCATGGTCATGCTCGCACTTTGCGCGTGTAAAATGGACATCAGTGACGGTGATGCGTTTACAGCAGGGCGATCCCAGGAAAAGGCTTACGGTCATTCCGAAGGCGCCACCGCCGCGCAGACTCCCGGTAAAACAACGGTCATTCGTGGCAAGTATTTACTCCGCGTTGCGCTGCATCCGATTGCCGATGACGAACAATCACAGGTGCCGACACTTGAGGGCTTGAATGCGTCCGCGAAGGGCTGTTTATGTATCGGCGCGGTTTTTCTTGATATCAAGGATGATTTTTCTCTTGCATTTCCTAATAGCAAGGCCCGTTGTAAATTAATTGGAGACCTGGATTTGGAAAAAATTCTTGGCGGAATCGGTAACAAATCCGGTCCCCCGCCAGAATCAGATGGACGCGTGCTGCGCCTGGGTAACATCGCCGGAGTTTCTTTCGCACCACCTCGCCCATTTTTGGTGGGCCCGATAGCTCAAGACCTGGAAAAGTTTAGAAATTATTCTGAGGCCAGAAACTATAACGCCTCGTACACGGATACGACCACAGGAGCATCGACCGAGAGCCAAGGCCAAATCACTCTAAACGTCCTTGAAGCGGGAACTGCTTGGACGCCAATATTCATGCCGCAATCCCCGTTTAAAAATATTCTTCGCTTCGAGATGCTGAAACGGGGATTCAATGGCATTCCAGGGAAAAAGGGCTTTTTGTTTGAACGTGTGGAGTTCACTCTGAATAGTCGCCCCGTATCGATTCCCAGAATCAAAATTGAAAGTAAAGCCAGCGATTTGCTCCCAGAATCATCATCCACCGGTGGAGGCGCACCAGCGGGAGGATCAAGCGGGCTAGGACAATCACCATTGATCAAAATTTTTTCGAAATTCATTAAAGTATACATACAGCTAGACGCGACAAGCTTTGAAACCAATTGAACTGATATCGGTTGATCCACGGAGTCCTCTGTGCTTCGAAGCCTTGACAAAACAAACCATCCCCGAACTGCGGTTTACGCCGTCATAGCTCATCGTACGACTCTTTTCTGGTGGTTTCTTGGCTCGTGCACCATTTTGGCACCTAACGTCTTGGCGCAATCAAAAATCGCGACACCTTCCCCTTTTGCGGGCAATCCCGCAAGTTCAGCCTATCTTCTGAACGACAGCGCGGCATTGATGGTGTCACCACTTGCCATCAATGATGTGAAAGTGAGGTATATAGGGTCTGAAGTCATCACAAAGAAAGAAGACAGTCCTTTAAATCTATCTGAATTTCAGATGGGTCTCGCATGGAAACTGTCAAAACGAATGACACTTGGAATCGCTGAGATTCTGCCGCCCGTAACAGTAGAGAAGGACATTAAAGACATCCCGGTTGTGATTTTAAACTCCGTTAATCTCGTTGATCTTGGATTGGCGGCCCATGTGAAGTACAGCGCCTCTGTCTATGGGTCCTATCTGGTGGATGATCGTCTTGCTTTCGGTACGGCAGTTTCGACGCGTAAAATAGACATCAAAGCCACGGCCCATTCGACCAGTGGCGAACAGCTTTTGAATGGGCGATTTAGCCTTGAAACCACTAGTATCGTCTTCGGGTTAAGCGCGGTGCTTGGACCTCAAAGGGTGCGACTCGGTCTGGCAACGTCCGTGCTTTCAACCAATAACCTAAGCACCCGGATCGAAACGCCGCTTCAGGCCGAGGGTCATTCTGCTGCTGGTGGAAAAACCACACGCTCAAGCCAGGCGTTTAGTGATGTTGGATTGGGAATTGAGTTGACGCCAAATCAGAAGTCCACATGGGGCACCGATCTGCAGTGGCGACGCGCAGATAAAAATCAAAAAGATTTTAGCTTGGTGGATCTCACTGAGAAACAAAAAGATGTTCACGATACAGTAAGCGTCGCCGTAATGTCTCGATATCGGAGCTCAGAACGAGAATCTGTGTCTGCGGGTTTTAGTTATGAGCCGTCGCCGATCGGCGCTGGCTCCAAAGGAGCTTCCGGGACGTCCGGATTCGGCATGCGAGAAACCGTCATGCTTTATTCAGGCTACGGGGACCTTCTTCCTGCCTGGACCATCGCTCTTGGTCTTCAGTATGGAGCAGAAACAGCCAATCGACCGCTTGCAGCGACATCAACACGCAGTAAGCACTCACAATCTCGATCAATGGAAGAATCTCAACGCCTCAATCAAAGAGGTTTTGTAGATCGTTTGAGTTTCAATGTCGGTGTTCGCTATCGTCGCGCGTCCCTTGGCATTGACGAGAAGGGCGAACTCCCCGGAGCCTATTCACAAACCAAAATATCGTTTCCGATCAGTGTTATGACAAATTTTTAAGCAGCACATTCCAGAGGCAAGACACTGCTCATCTGGCTTGTTCAGCTCGTTTGCAGTGACGCTGCTTCTTGCCTCACATAGAAAACGGCGAATTTCTACTACGCAGTCCAAAGAGCCTGTGCTATCTTTGAGGGCAACGTTACAACTGGAGGATTTCTCAAATGATTTTAAGAAATTTTTTAAAGCTGTTCACCCTGGCGTTCATCTTCGCCGCACCCTGTTTTGCCAACACGATCAAAATTGGCGAAGTGGGTTCCATGACCGGGTCTGAGGCGACCTTTGGCATCTCAACCCACGAGGGATTGCAACTTGCCATCAAAGAACAAAATGCTAAAGGCGGCATCAAAGGCAAAAAAATTGAATTAATCAGCCTTGATGATCAAGGAAAACCAGAAGAAGCGGCCGTTGCCACGACGAAATTGATCACTCAAGATAAAGTGGCTGCCATTGTAGGAGAGGTGGCATCTTCGCGCTCTTTAGCCATGGCACCGATTGCTCAGCAGAACAAGATTCCAATGGTGTCGCCCTCCTCTACAAATCCGAAAGTGACGGAGGTGGGTGATTATATTTTCCGGGTTTGCTTTATTGACCCATTTCAGGGCGCAGTCATGGCCAAGTTTGCCAGCGAAAAGCTCCAGGCCAAAAAAGTTGCCATTCTGCGTGACGTGAAAAGCGATTACTCGGTAGGACTTTCCAATTTTTTTACGGAAGCTTTCAAAAAAACCGGCGGTGAAATCGTTGTAGATCAGTCTTATAGCTCAGGAGAGGTGGACTTTAACAGCCAATTGACATCCATCCGTGCCAAGAAGCCTGACGCGATCTTCGTTCCTGGCTACTACACTGAAGTCGGCCTGATCGCCAAACAGGCACGCAAACTCGGCATCAAGGCACCACTTCTTGGTGGCGACGGTTGGGACTCTGAGAAGTTGTACGAAATCGGTGGTAAGGCGCTCAATAATGGCTTCTTCTCCAACCACTACAGCCAAGATGATCAGTCCCCGTCTGTTCAAAACTTCATCAAGAGCTATAAAGCCGCCTACAACAAGATCCCTGACGGCCTCGCCGCCATGGGCTATGATGCTGGGATGGTGCTTTTTGCCGCAATGGAACGAGCGAAGACACTGTCAGCCGCTGACACCCGGGATGCCTTGGCGACAACGAAAGACTTCCAGGCGGTTACCGGAAAAATCACCATTGACTCCAAAAGAAACGCCAGCAAGCCTGCCGTCGTTTTGGAAGTCAAAGATGGCAAATTCCTTTACAAAACCACTGTGAGTCCGTAAGACATCCATTCCCTTTTCGGGGGATCAAAGAGACTTCAGCTGACGGGAGCCACCAAAATGGCCGAATTCATGCAGTATATCATCAACGGATTGTCTCAGGGCGGCACCTACGCCCTCATTGCGTTGGGCTACACGATGGTGTTCGGTATCCTTCAGCTGATTAATTTTGCCCATGGTGAGGTGTATATGCTGGGAGCATTTACCGGCCTATACACCTCTAAGTTTATTGTGACCTCGGGTGCTGATAAGATGATCAATCAGTGGATCAATGGCTCTCCCGAGCAAGCCTCAACAACAACCGCCATCCTAACATCCACATTCATTATGATCGTTGCCATGACGACTTGTGCGTTCATTGGATTTGTCGTGGAACGACTTGCTTATAGACCCCTCAGGTCCTCGCCCCGGATCAATCTTTTGATCACCGCCGTCGGCGTTTCTTTGTTATTTCAATACTCAGGACAATTGATTTTCGGATCCGATCCGAAGGCCTATCCAGATCTGTTTGACTCTTTGGAACCTTGGACATTTGGTAACGATGAAAACCAACTGGTCATTAACCCGCTGCAGGTGTTTGTATTTGCAACCGCAATCGTACTGATGCTGATTCTGCGGCACGTCATCTTTCATACACGACTCGGCCGAGCGATGCGGGCCGTAAGTTTTAACCATGATCTTGCGAGCTTAATGGGTATCCCGACGGACCGCGTTATTGCTGCAACGTTTATGATCGGGTCATCCCTTGCGGGTGCGGCTGGGGTTATGGTTGGCATGACCTATCCGAAAGTCGAGCCACTCATGGGATCGCTGCCAGGTCTCAAGGCTTTCTGTGCCGCGGTGCTGGGCGGTATTGGCAATGTCACGGGCGCAGTCCTCGGCAGCTTTATTCTCGGATTAGCCGAAGCTTTCCTTTCCGGATATGGCACCCCAACCTATAAGGACGCCTTGGCGTTCACCATTTTGATCTTGATCCTCTTGGTTAAACCTTCCGGCATTCTTGGCGTTCACCGCACTGAGAAAGTCTGACGTCCACCGGAACCACAAAAGGCCCAATACATGAATCAAGCCTACAAAACAGAAGATCGTTCCAGAGCATCAGGCATCATGAGTCTACGATGGTGGCTCTTGACGATTGCGGTCGCCTGGCTCCTCAATCATGTCCTTCCCAACGTGATGAGTCCTTATTTTTTCCAAATTCTGATCTTGGCCGGCATCAACGTGATTCTATCTGTGAGCCTGAACTTGGTGAACGGTTTTACGGGCCAATTCTCCATGGGGCACGCCGGGTTCATGAGTGTTGGTGGCTATCTCTCGGCGTTTATCACGACACAGATGCTAACCTCTCAACCTGACATCATGAACCAGCCAGTCATGGGTATCGTGATTTTCATCGCGGCCCTCGTTGCCGGCGGCTTAGCGGCAGCTGGCGTGGGCTATATTGTTGGCCTCCCGTCCTTGCGTTTGCGAGGTGATTATCTAGCGATTGTCACTTTGGGTTTTGGCGAAATTATCCGCGTGATTTTATTGAACACCGAAGCCGTTGGCGGAGCGCGTGGTCTTTCGGGAATTGCCCAGTTCACGACTTTTGGTTGGGTCTTTACGTTTGTGCTGCTCACTATTTTTTGTGTCTGGCGCGTCGTTCATTCTGCTCATGGAAGGATCTTGCTATCCATACGCGAAGACGAAATTGCAGCAACCGCAATGGGTGTTAATACCACCCAGGGGAAAGTCCGCGCCTTTGCGATGGGTGCATTCTTTGCTGGTGTCGCTGGGGGGCTCTTTGCCCATTACCTGACGACGCTCAACCCGGGAACGTTTGACTTCAACCGTAGTTTTGAAGCGATCATTATGGTGGTTTTAGGAGGCATGGGATCCATTTCTGGCAGCGTTGTTGCGGCCGTGCTGTTAACCTTCCTGAAAGAAGCATTACGCCCCCTCCAGCAATTAACGGGTATTGATTTGCGTATGGTGATCTATGCTTTAGTGCTCATTGTCATGATGCTGGCCCGCCCGAAGGGAATTTTTGGAACGAGTGAGATCGGCGACCTCATCACCAGCGCACGGTCGAAATTTAAAAAGTCTGAACCCAAGAGTGCTAAAGGAGACGCATCATGACCGCCAGCGCTCTTAAGACGGACAAGCTCACCATTATGTTCGGCGGCCTCAAGGCGGTCAGTGAACTCGATATCGACATACCGTCAGGAACCATTTTTGGGCTCATTGGACCGAATGGCGCTGGGAAAACAACCGTATTCAACATGCTTACGGGCGTCTACAAACCCACATCGGGGACGATCACTCATGGCGCTTCCGGTAAAAGTCTTGGCGGTATGAAACCCTATGAAATCACGCGGGCTGGGGTCGCGCGGACCTTTCAAAATATCAGACTTTTTAAAGATTTAACCGTCATCCAGAACCTCCTCGTGGCCATGGACCAAAACCCAAACACAAAAAAATTTGGACTTTTTTCGACACTGCTTCACTCGCAAAAGATGATCGAAAACGAGCGCAAAAAATATCAGGACGCCATGGATATTTTGCGTATTTTTAAACTAGACAACCGGGCCGAGGAGCTTTCTAGCTCTTTGCCCTACGGCGACCAACGCCGTCTGGAAATCGCACGCGCCATTGCTACGGGGGCCAGGACGCTACTCCTCGATGAGCCTGCGGCTGGAATGAATGCCCAGGAAACCACGTCACTCATGGATACGATCCGTGATATTCGCTCTAGATTCCATGCGACTATTTTGTTGATCGAGCACGACATGAAACTGGTGATGGGTATCTGCGAACGGATTGCTGTGCTTGATTATGGGGTCAAAATCGCTGAGGGCCTACCGGCGGAGATTCAAAAAAACCCTCGAGTGATCGAGGCTTATTTAGGGAAGGCGGCGACTAATGACCACAGCCAACACTAATCCCATTCTCAGCTTTCGCGATATCAGTGTGTACTATGGAATCATTCAGGCCATCCATGGCATCAGCTTTGATGTGCAAAAAGGCCAAATCGTCACTCTCGTTGGTGCCAATGGAGCCGGTAAATCCACCACTCTCAGAGCGATATCCGGGTTAGTGACGCCAAAAACGGGGAGCATTTTATTCAAAGGTGAAAATATCGTAGGCTTGCCTGCGCATCAAATTGTGCGCAAAAGACTTTGCCAAGCCCCCGAAGGGCGAGGCATCTTTTTGAACCTGACGGTTGAAGAGAACATGGACCTTGGTGCCTGGGCAGCCCCAGATAAAGGTGCCTATCAAGCCAATATGGATCGAGGCTTTCAAATGTTCCCCAGATTGAAGGAACGTCGCACGCAGCTTGCGGGGACACTTTCTGGAGGCGAGCAACAGATGCTTGCCATTGCTCGTGCGCTCATGGGCCAACCTGAGCTTTTGCTGCTCGACGAACCCAGTCTTGGGCTTGCTCCGCAAATCATTGAAAAAATATTTGAAATCATTACCGATATCAATAGGTCCGGGATGACCATCATTCTTGTGGAGCAAAACGCACTCCAAGCGCTTCAGATCGCCCATTATGGGATAGTGCTTGAAACTGGGACTATAAAGACCCACGGACCCGCGGACGCCTTGCTAAAGTCAGATGAGATCCGCAAGGCTTATTTAGGTGACTGAGCGATTGACCATGTGATAGGGTCCTGCCCTTCTCAACAAGGAGCTCCTATGTCACATCAAGTCATTGCATTTCACTATAAACTAACCGACGTGGACGGAAAGGTCCTCGAACAGTCTGAAGCGGGAGAACCCTTCGCGTTCATGACCGGCACAGGTCAGATTATTCCAGGTCTTGAGAGCGTTCTCGTGACCATGAAAACCGGCGACAAACGCCGTGTCGAGGTCGAACCAAAGGACGCATATGGCGAACGCGATCTTGGCAATATTATGAATGTCAAAAAAAACCAACTCCCCGAGGGCGATGTCAAAGTGGGTGACCTGTTCCATGGACCCAACGGTGAAGTTGTCACTGTCACAGCCGTAAACCTCGACTCTGTGACGCTCGACGCAAATCACCCGCGTGCAGGTCAAAAGCTTGTTTTCGATGTCGAGATCGACACCATTCGCGCCGCCACCAACGAAGAGATCGCACACGGGCACGCCCATGGAGCCGATGGCCATCACCATCATTAATCCATCGGATTGAGTATTAACTGGCGTATTAACTGGCGTATTAACTCGCTTTCTTACCATCACTTGCTGGTGGGGCTGCCGCACTGGAGGCCCCACTTAGCTTTTTCTCAATCTCACTTCGAATCTCGTCATAGGTCACGATATTTGAATCGCGACGTTTTTTCGCGCAAACCGCGGCTGCGATGGTATCGGTCTCCATCACCACTCCATTCCCACCGATTTCAATCACACAATTTGACGCGAATACATTGGTGGCCGCAATGATGGCATCGCCATTGAATGTCATGGTCGATTTTGCCTTTTCAAAATAAGCCGTCGCTTTTTCAATAAGCGGCTTCACATTGACCATTTTAACCTTCAAGGATTCTTTTTGGGCCTTGTGCTTTGCAGTTAACTGGTTTTCGCGCTTTTGCGCCAACTCCCTAAATTCCTGTTTGTAACGCTCTTGTGCCGTGTTCAGGTTTGCCAGGCGCTTTTGGCGGATCTCGATGCGACGCAGAAGCTTGTAATCAACCCCGACTTTAAAAATAGTACGAGCGCCTTTGGCAAATCCGATATTTGCCGCGTGGACCATGCCACGGCACGTGATCGACCCGCCGCCGATAATTCCATCCGGAGCGATGGCCTGAATCAGATTTCCCGCACGAACATTACTGCTCACCAGAGCTTTATTCACCGTTACAGTGCCATCACACTCAATCTGGCTATTTTCAATAAAATCAGCGATGACTTGGGTTCCACAAATAATCTTGCCCTGATCTCCAGTGACAATACTTTGTAAAACCTCAATCGGCTCCTTGGAAATCACTGTCCCACCGGAAATGGATCCGTGGACTTTCAACGGGCCTCGAACTCTGACTAAAGCACCGGCCTCAATGGATCCTTTGATCTCCACTGGGCCGTCGAAATAAATATTGCCGCTCTTCAGGTTGACGTCACCATCCAAAATAAATGTCTTGGTCACGGTCAGATTGCCTTCTTCAAACTTGGGGAGCCCATCATAGAGCGCGTAAAATTTCCCCGGCTCTCGCTGCTGAATGCCCTCACCAACCGTCACAGAAAGAGTTTCACCAACCTCTGGTAATAGCGGCTGCCCAAGCACGTTGGAACCAATTTCGGGATTCACTTTGTAGCGTGCTTCGGCAACGAACTGCCCTTTTCTAACAACCGTCCGCTGCTGTGCATCACGGACATTCACAACAGCTCCATCTGCGGTTGGTTCAGGTGCATCCTTGTAGACCAGATGTAAGTAGGGTTCCTGCCCTTTGACCGCAACCTTACCCCGTGCTGCAACCAGACCGTTGAGATTTCCCCGGTTATTGGCAGAATCCTCGATGGCTGCGACTAAATCGTCTTCAACTCCGAAACGAATCTGACTTAGAGCCGTCTGTTCGATCAAAAAATCCTTTGAGATTTTGAAGCTTGGTTCCTTATACCATTTTGCGTCAAAATTCACGATCGTGGCACTCATGCGGTCCTCGCTGACCGCAAAAGACAGCATTTTCTTGACGGGAACTTTAGCCAACATTGGCGCAGGATTATCTTTCGGAATCGCCGCAAGAACTCCAAAAGGATGTCCAACACCCACGCGTTCAGGACCGGTCATCGCTGACTTGATACAAGTGATCATTTCATCTTTTAAAAATCTCATGGGCGCCGCGCCAGCCGCCTTCATTTTCTCAATGGTATTGGTCACCACTCCACAAAGATTCTCAATAGCCGAATCAGCTTGAATGGCCGCCACACTACCAATAAAAATGACAATCTCAGATCGCGATTTATTTGCCATAACCGTAAAAACTTTACCGTCAAGGGGAATCGCAGGGATAGAAGTTTGCGATGCGATGTGAAATTTGTTGAGACTATCACCTTGATAAAGTCTCATTAAGGCAGATTGCAAATGCGGCATGAACAATCCACCACCGATTCCCAACTCTTTAGCCGACTTCAGAACCACTGCCCGGATCCACTCGCGAGGAGTGGCTTTGATGTCGAATTTACCGTCCGTTGTTAAATACAGACCAGGCTTGTTTGGTCCGGCATTTTCAATCTTCAACCAAGGAATCTCTGGATACCCACCGGCTAAAGTGAAACTGACTGACAGAGTCTGGACCATGTTATCGGCGGTACGCAGCGCCGTCCACACCGATCGAAGTTTTTCCTCATAGATGTCAAAGCCAATGATTTTTCCCGATTTCTGGACCGACTCTAATTTAGCTTTGGCACGTTGTATCAGATCTGGAGGAGGCAATGCGGACGCCAAAGCCATCGCGCGCGACAATTCAATGCGCACGCGGTATTGCTGTGCATTATAAGACATGACTGGCGCATTGCCTGGTACCAAAAAAATCCCTCCCTTGACGTCTCCTGTGGGAATCGTCTCTTTTGTTTGAATTCTTTAATAATTTCTTATATTTGAAACAAAAAGGAGGAGTTCGTCGCTAGCCAAACTACGCGAATCATTGAGTCGATATGAGTCAATTTATGATCTGACCAACTGCCCACAGGCAGCGGCAATATCTTGTCCTTTACTATAGCGAACCATGACCCGAAGTCCGGACCGAAAGATTTCGTCCCGAAACGCCTCAAGGCGTTCAACCTCCGGCCCACGTAATCTTGAAGGACCAACTTGATTCAGAGGAATCAGGTTCACTTTCACGTTGAGGTCCCTGAGGAGATCTACAAGTTTGCGGGCGTGATCGATGGAATCATTCACATTTTGAATGACCGTGTATTGAATCAAAACTCCGTTTTTGCGCTGCGTTGGCAGTTCAGCGATTGTAGAGATCAACTCGGTCAAGGACCATTTCCTGTTGATTGGCATGATCTTAGAACGCTCAGTGTCGATCGGGGAGTGAATCGAGATGGCGAGGCGAACATCTTGGTGGATGCGCGTCAACTCGGAAATCCCATCAATATGACCCGCTGTTGACACACTGATGCGACGCATCGCCATATTTAAACCATAAGGATCTGTGAGGATTGAGATCGCAGCAGAGACGGCAGGGACGTTATCAAGAGGTTCTCCCATGCCCATAAACACAATATTGGTCACCAATTGCTGAAGCGGTAATCGCTGCTGTTCTAGCCAATCGGGGTGTTTCTGAATCCATGCATTTGCTATGGTGACCTGTCCGACAATTTCCGCGGCATCGAGATTTCTGATCAGACCCATACGACCGGTATGACAAAAAACACAACCCTGAGCACACCCTACCTGTGAACTCACACAGAGGGTGATGCGCTTTGATTCAGGCATCAATACCATTTCGACTTGGCTTTGATCCGCAAGACCAATCAAAAACTTCACACTTCCGTCATACTGAGAGCGGTGGGCTTGAAGGATCTCCATATCATGTACCGCAAACGCCGACTCACATGCTTGCACCAATCGCTTTGGTATGCCCTGGCGAACCCAAGGTCTCGCCAGCCCTTCCTTGTAGGCGCCGCGGAAAAGATCCTTCGCATGAATGGACGACACACCTTCCAACGCACACATCTCTTCGAGACGCCGCCTGGTCTGACCAAAAAAACTCATGGATTGATTCGCGGACCGTGCCGCCAAAACCGTTTGCATCGCATATCCCCTGTCCCGAGCGGCTTCTACCATGTGAATGAATCCGTTGTCCATAACCCTTCATGGAGTCTAAAAATCGTGATAGAATGTAACAAAAATCAAAAGATCTTGATGACTTAGCTGGAGCTCAAACATGCCTGCCACCAAAGGATTTGCCATAGACAACCTGGGACCTTGCATCTGGGACTCGCCCATCAAGTTACCGGATAGCGGAGCCTTTACAAACGACGAGGAGGCCATGGCAGTCAAGCCAAACCTTAAGACTCTCACGGACCAGATTGCGCGGGGCGAGAGTCCGGAGGCGTTTGAGGTTGCAGGACCTCGAGAAAAAATATTTTTCAATACTGAAGACGTGAAAGCGGCCATTGTCACCTGTGGTGGTCTGTGTCCTGGACTCAACAGTGTCATCAGAGCCCTTGTGATGCAGCTGTGGCATCGCTACGGCTGCCACCACATTGAAGGCATCATGGGTGGCTACTATGGGTTAGCCGCCAACACCGTCCACCATTTCAACGGTTTAACACCTGATGATGTGGAGGATATCCATACGCAGGGTGGCACCATTCTGGGTACATCTCGAGGGTCGCCGCCAACAAGTGAGATTGTCGACACGCTATTAGCCAAGGGAATCAATGTTCTTTTCACGATTGGTGGAGATGGCACCATGCGTGGCGCAGCCGCCATAACTCGGGAACTAGCCGCACGTGGAGCCAAAGTATCAGTCGTGGGAATTCCTAAAACTATCGATAACGATATTCCATGGGTCCGTCGTACATTTGGTTTTGAAACTGCTGTGAGCGTGGCTGTTGAATCGGTTAAAGCAGCGCATACGGAGGCTGAAAGTGTTTTTAATGGCATCGGACTTGTAAAATTCATGGGGCGAGAGTCCGGATATATTGCGGCCAACGCGACTTTAGCCTCTGGGGATGTGAATTTTTGCATGATCCCTGAAATTGATTTCAATTTGGAAGGGCCAAACGGTCTTTTTATGTGTCTCGAACGACGATTGCAGAATCGCCAGCACGCTGTCATTGTTATCGCAGAGGGTGCTGGCCAAAAATTCTTTGCAGGAAAATCGCAGGCGGAAACAGATGCTAGCGGTAATATCAAGCTCGGCGATATTGGCGTCTACTTACGTGATGCCATCCGTGAGCATTTCAAACAGCGAAACATCCCGATGACGCTTAAATACATTGATCCGAGCTATTTGATTCGTGCCAGTAACGCTAACGCCGGTGACCAACTCTTCTGCGCCCGACTCGCACAGAACGCGGTCCATGCAGCTATGGCCGGTCGTACAGGCATGCTCATCGGATATTGGCATGGTCGTCTGACACACGTGCCATTTCATGCCATCTCGGGGCGCCAGAAAATCAATCCAGCCGGCGAACTATGGTTCAATGTTCTTGAATCTACAGGTCAGCCGGCTATCATGAAATGACTTTAAATTAGAGCCTGATTTACTTAAAGATTGATGCGTTTCACTAGTCCCTCGAGCCTTGTGGCCAAATCCGCAAGTGACGCCGCGGCATCCAGCACTTGGTTGGCACTCACCTGTACCTCACCTGACCCACTGGAAAATTTCTTGACGCTGTCTGATATCGACTGAACACCTTTGGAGGACTCTTGCACCACCCTGGCGACCTCATTGGTGGTGGCCTGCTGCTCTTCGACCGATGCTGCGATCGCTGACGCAATGCCGTTCAGGCGACGAATGCTGTCGGTGATCGTGCCAATCGCGTCCACAGCAGTCGATGTGTCGCGCTGGATAGTACCGATCTTGTTTGTGATATCTTCAGTTGCTTGAGCTGTTTGCTTGGCTAGTTCCTTAACTTCATTAGCCACTACCGCAAACCCTCGTCCAGCATCCCCAGCGCGAGCGGCCTCAATGGTGGCATTGAGAGCCAGGAGATTCGTTTGCTGCGCAATACTGGAGATAACCTTGATGACGTTGCCAATTTCCAGACTTGATTGGCCCAGCTTGCTAACCGTCGTATTGGTTGTCTCGGCCTGCCTGACCGTGGAGTTCGAAGCAGCGGAGGCTTCATTCGCATTACGCGCGATTTCATTGATCGACGCTGACATCTCTTCTGTGTTGGTCGCAACGATTTGCACGCCCCTCGCAACCTCCTCGGATGCGCCTGCAACCTGATTGGCTTCGCGAGTGATTTTTGTGGAGTTTCCAGCCATCTGGTTGGCTGTGGCATTCAGTTCGGCAGCTGCAGCCGAGAGCATACGGCTGGCCTCAGAGACATCCGACATCAATTGTACCTGCGGAGTGATCACTTCCCAGGTCACCATTGGCCCAATATAGATGCGGTTTGCATCGTACATCGGAGCCACGAGAAGCCGCAAAGTCTCGGGACCCAATTTGATTTTCGCAGTGTATGGAAGTTGTTTGTCGTCCTTCATCAGTCGACGCTGATGCTCAGGGTTTTTATGGAAAATGTCAATTTTCTGACCAAGCAGCTGGTCCACCGGCTTTGGAAGAAGATGCTCCAGAGATCGCAGCGTCTTGATCGATGCTTGATTCATATAACGAAGATTAAAATCAAGATCTGAGGCCATAATATTGATTGGCGCGTTTTCGACCATTGAGCTGATTCTTGCAAGGTCATTGTCCTGGGCGATTTTTTTAGTCACAACATCCCACGTAACCATGGCACCGATATACTCACGGTTTTCATTGTAGATAGCGGATACAAGCAAATCGAGCTTTTCCGTGCCAAGTTGAATGATCGCACGATGGGGGAGATTCTTGTCGGAGGAGAGAATTTTTCTTTGGTGAGCGGGATCCTTGTGAAAGATATCCACGCTACTACCTTGGACTTTGTGAGCTGGAATTGGCAGTAATTTTTCGATAGACCGGAGCGTTTCGAGGCTCTTGGGATTCACATACTTAATGTTGAATTCTCGGTCACAGTAAAGAACATTGACCGGGGCATTTTGCAGCATACCCATAAATTCCACATTGCCCACTGACCCGCTATTTGATGCATTGTCCATCGACCAACTCCTCTGCGCAAAGCGCCAGAACCGTTCCTTAAACAAGGACACACGATCTGACGCGTCCTTTGTTGGACCCCTTCGGAGGATCTGCATATTATTTTAATCACAGACAAATTCGGATACAATCGCGGGGTAATCTTATGTAGCGAAGATTCACCAGGTCGCATTGTTGGATCGTCAATTTTTATTTGGCCTCGCGCCAAACAGAAACAAACAAAACATATGAAAACTGTTACAGACTTCGCCCCATTGTACCTAGAATTGAGCGCGACTGATCAACCTTGTCGGATAGGTCAAGCCATTCTGTTTCCATGACTTCTAGACGCTGCTGAATCGCCAGTTTTTCGGATGCGAGCTTTGCTACTTGACTGAAATCACTATGAAGTTCTTCCATTTTTTGATCGATTTCAAAGAGCGATTGACCCAAAGTCGCCATCTCATGATCTAATTTCTCGATCCGCTTCATATTTTTCTGCGCTTCTCTACGTAAATTGGTGACCTCAGCTTCAGACCATCGGTTTTGCAAACCGGTACTTGATTGCTCCACAGGACTGCCCTGATCTGAGACCGACGCAGTGGTCGCCTTCGGAGCGAGAACATCTGGGAATCCTGCCTTCTCAGCAAGCCTGCGATAGTCATCTAAGTTACCCTCAAAGAGCTGTCCGCGACCATCTGGAAGCATCGCGTAAACATGTGTGCAAACCGCATCGATAAAATCTCGATCATGACTGACAAACAAGACCGTTCCATTAAAATCCTGGACCGCTTGGGATAGAATCTCACAGCTTGAGATATCAAGGTGATTGGTGGGTTCATCTAACAGGAGGAAATTAGCCTCTTGCATCAATAGCCTCGCAAGCCCGACCCGAGCTTTTTCGCCACCGCTGAGGACTCGCACTTTTTTTTCAACATCTGGACCACGAAACAACAAAGCTCCCAGGACGCTACGCGCTACGCTCTGAGTCGCGCGGGAAGAAACAGAGAGGGTGTTATCCAAAACCGAATGCTCCGGATTCAGCGTGTCAAGCTGGTCTTGCGCAAACCATGCCATTCTGACATTGTGCCCGCTCTCAAAGCTTCCTTTTAAGGATGGTATGTGGCCAGCGATCGTCTTTAAGAGTGTTGATTTTCCGATTCCGTTGGCTCCAATCACTGCGATCCGCTGCCCCCGCTCAATCAAGAGATTGATTCCCTGACTGAGTGGTTCTCCGTATCCAATGGCTCCACCGGTAATTTTCAGCACTTCGCGTCCCGATGGCTGACCCATGGAGATCGCAAGATGCATCATGTCTGCTCCATCGTCAACAGCCACACCTTCTTCGAGATCACGAATTCTGGCGATCATTTTCATTTTAGACTGCGCCTGCGCAGCTTTTGTAGCCTTTGCGCCAAAACGCTCGACAAATTTTTCAAGATGTTCTCGACGCTTACGCAGATTCTCCGCCTGAGCTGCAATCTCTTCCATGCGCCGCTCACGTTCCTCCAAAAAACTCTCAAAATTACCGGTGTAGGCCGTCAACCGGCCTTGGTCCAAGTGCAGAGTCTGGGTCGGAAGGCGTCTTAGCAAACCGCGATCATGAGAGACGAAAAGGAGTGTACCGCTAAAACTATGGAGCCATGACTCAACCCACACCAGGCTTGGAAGATCCAGATGATTTGTCGGCTCATCCAAAATTAAAAAATTTGGCCGATTTATAAAAATTTTGGCCAGCTCTAGACGCATGCGCCATCCACCGGAGAGCGCCCTGGGGCTTTTGATCTGCAATTCGGACGAAAAGCCAAGGCCAGCCAAAACTGCACGGGCATCGGCCTCCATGGAGTAACCCCGTTCATTACGAAACTCCTGATCGATCGCCTCCCAAGCCCTGTGATTTGCATCAGAATACTCGGCCGTCATAGCTTCAAGCGCGCGCTTGTGCTTGCTGGCAAGCTTTTGCATGTAGCCGTCACCACCTGAAACGGCCTCGTCAATAACCGTGGATTTGGGGTTTTGATTCGGCTCTTGTGGGAGGTACCCTAATCGCAGGCGCCCAGGACGAAGAATCGTGCCGGCATCGCTCTCTGATACTCCCGTCAGCAAGTCAAGTAAGGTTGTTTTTCCAGCGCCATTGGCGCCAACAAGCGCAATGCGAGCCCCCTCAGGGAAATGATAACTCACGTGATTCAACACGGTTTTGAGCCCAAAACTCTTTGTAAGGCCATCAATTCTAATCATATACGGATCCTTCACGAAGCCACGGGCCTGCAAATGTAGCACAGATGTATCTTGATTTTAACCGATTCGACCGCCAGTGCGTCGCCATCCTGGGCACGATAATAAATCACAACATACTGATATAATTTTGATTTTAACACAAAAAGCCGGCGCCAACTTTGCACTCAAGAATTGGCGGGAACCTCTTCAGTCATCATTTCTAATTCACCATCGATGGCTTATATGACATTGCATTTTAAGGTATTTGTGATTAGGTTCGCTGTGTTATGACACACCCCATGCACACAGTTACAGCCTTCGCCGAGTCCATCCTCTTTTCTGCTGATATCAATATCAAATTAACGCCACCAGCATCCGCTTGGACCGATGATGGTCCTCAATGCTATCCGCTTTCGTCCCCACCAAAGTCACCCACGCGCTCTATGGATTTGGCCCTCGATCGGACAGGGGAGTCAAAAAAAACAGAATTCCCCACACGTTCGCGCCTTTCGGATGATCGAGCAAGAGGACTCGTCCTCCACTTTTTTGCCAATCACGAGCTGCTTGCCCTCGAACTCATGGCTCTCGCACTGCTCCGATGGCCAGATGCCCCAGAAAGTTTTCGTCGTGGCATCGTTCAAACGATGATTGAGGAACAGACACATATGCGCCTCTATCTGGAGCGTATGACCGAGCTCGGAGTCTCGTTTGGTGATGCGGCACTGAATAGCTTTTTTTGGAAGTGCATGCGTGATCTGTCATCGCCCATTGAATATGTAGCAGCCATGTCCATGACATTTGAACAGGCTAACATCGATTTTTCCGCTCATTACGAGCACCTGTTTACACAAGAAGGCGACTTCGCCACCGCAGCCATCATGCGACGCGTTCGACTTGAGGAAATCGGCCACGTAAAGCACGGTGTTACGTGGTTTGAACGATGGCGACCAAAATGCGATCGGCTATTCCTCGAGTGGCGCGACACCTTGAAATTTCCCATGACGCCGGCGCGCGCCAAGGGCCTAGGGTTTGACTGGAAAGGCCGCGCTCTTGCGGGACTGCCGGATCAATATATCGCTGAGCTTCAGGTGCACAATCAATCAAAAGGTCGTCCTCCAAGAGTTTTCTGGTTTAATCCAGGTTGTGAGCAGGAGATTGCGGCGGCACCACAACGATGGACTCCCCCTCGACCGATCGTCGATCTAACCGGAGACTACGCACCGTTGATGGCTTTATTTGCGCATAAAGACGACATCGTATGCGTCAGAGAAAGGCCTACGGTTGAGCATCTCAAATTGATGGACATCATGGGATTACCGGTGCCAGAATATCTGCCGCTTGAGGATCTTGATCGCATCAAAGAGCGAAAGATTCAGTCTTTTGAACCCTGGGGTTGGTCACCAGCAGTCGAAAAAATATTTGCTCCATTTGAATCTCAACGAGTTCCATCGCAGTGGCAGCCACCCGAGATTAGAATCGAGCAGCATGAAAGTATTTTTAGCAAAACTCTTGCGAATACACTGCGTGAAAAAATTGGTCGGAATCATGTTAAAACAATGCGACTAAAATCTCTGGAAAATATTCCAGGTGTGCTTGCCCAATTAAGTCCATTTTCTCCAAGCGAAACCGTTGTCTTTAAGTCCCCTTTTAGTGCTTCTGGTCGTGGTATGATTCGCATCCGACACCAAGCACCAGACGCGAAAGATCTTCAATGGATTGCAACAATCCTTAAACATCACGGCGAGGTCCTTGCCGAACCATGGTTGAAAAAGTTCACCGATCTCAGCACTCATGTGGACATCGCGCCTGACGGCACGGTCAAATATATTGGCGTAACGAGGTTTTGGACTGATGTTCGAGGACAATATCGCGGACATCTTGTTGGACGGATGATGGATGAACTTGGACCAACAGTCATCCAGTCCTGGCATCGCGATGGCGGTTGGAGCGAAACTCTTAAAGACACTGCGATGAAAGTTGGCGAGGAGGCGTTTCAGAGGGGGTATTTTGGCCCCCTGGGGATCGATGCATTGATATTCCGGGACGACGATGGTCTGCAGCTTAGGCCTCTACTCGAAATCAATCCTCGCTGGTCCATGGGGCGCATGGCATTAGTGCTGCAGCAACGTTTGGCTCCAAAGCATGCAGGGATTTGGATTCATATTTCAAAGCAAGAGTGTAACAAATCTGGGCATCAAAGCTTTACCGCGTTGGTTGCCGCATTAGAGCGATCTCACCCCCAAGACATCAGGATTCATGGTAGCGCAAAGGTCATCCATCAAGGCGTTTTCCCGATCAATGACCCCATCCTTGCCAAACAGTCACTGGCCTTGCTCATCGTCGGGCTAAGCCACCGGGAATGCTACCAAATACTCAAGATTCACCACCTAGGAGATCGTCAGCTTGAAGAGCTACTTTACAATGATCTGGACAATAGATAAAGGGATAGCAGCACCAGTGCTTCATTCATGAGAAAATTGAGGAGACCACATGAAACAGTTTGTCATCTTTTTTGCGATGTTGTGGATGGTTGCATCCGTTTCAAGCCGCAGCTTTGCCGATCCAGAAACCGAAGATTCAGGAACCTACGATCTCGACTGCAGCAAGCCAGATGGCAAACAAGTTTGCGTTGCGATCAGAATGGTCGAGAGCCTTGCTGAACCATGTCTTGGATCAGGATGCGATTTTGGTCGGCTGATGGCGCAGATGAACCACACCACGACGCTCTATATCCAATTACTGCCGCAGACTGCTTCGCCGCAGGCGGGCAATCTTGCAAAATCGGCTAGCAGCACTTTGTGTGGCTTAGAATTCACAGGGCCGCAACAGGTCATCACTCGGCTGATTGTCAGCGCCAATAGATTTCTTGAGTCGATGTTGGAGCTACAAGAGATGGCGGGTTTGGACGAACCTGAGTCTTGTCAGTTCAGAAGTCCGTAGATCAAATAAATGGCCCAATCTTTGTACAATACCGACTTACTCATAACAAAATCGCCATCGGAAAGTTGTATGTTGGATAGGTTCATGCGACTTAACGCTCAATCATTAGCCGCCACCGCCTTCACGCTCACTCTGGTTTTTAGCTGTCACCCATTGGGACTTGATATCAACGGATCCAGAAATCCAAAATCTTCAGAAAATCGAGTGTCCCGTAATAAGTACCAGCAGCCTTTTGCCGTCACATCCATATGGAACATGCCGCTTGGATCTGCCGCAAAATATGTGCCCGCAGACATACCGGCGCACCAGTACACCGGCACTGAAGCCGATGTCATTGTTCTGACACCAGACGCACCAATTGCAAAGGTTTACACAAACCAGGTTGGGTGGACCCAGGGCAATCGTTGCGCTGCAGAAACCAACGCAGGCTTCACAGTCCCAGTGCCACGAGATTTTTTGGTACCCGACGAGCGACCATCCACGCCAAATTCCTCGGCAGCATTTTTATTGACTGACGGTCGCACTCTAGCGCAATTTCAACCAGTCGCTCGTTGTCAAAATGATGGACCAGTGACATTCACCGCCGGCGCCCGATTTGCCGATGTCGATATTTATGGTGATGGCATTGAAGGAGCCCATGGTGGCAGTGGACTTTCTTCTATCGGAGGCACCATCAGGCTCGGAGAACTCATCAAAGGCGCCCCGCCCATGCGGCATGCATTAAAAGTAAACCTGAATGCTGCGACATCCATCAGCCCAAACCAAGGCGGCTATCGATGGCCAGCTAAAAATGCCGATAGCTGTGCCCCAAATTGTTACAACGGTCAAAATTCCGCTCTGCGCATGGGTGCGCTACTTGCACTAAAGCAAGAATTTAGCGAAACCAAACTAGAAACCGAGCCTGCAAAGCAATTGACCTGGACCTTAAAAAATTATGGAGCCTACGTCGTGGATAACTCAGCTTGGAGTTGCTATTACTTCGCCTTTGAGCGCAGTCCATCTGGCAGTGCTGCCCGCGAATTTGCTAAATCTTGGGGATACACGCCGTCAGGTCTACCGTATGAATCATGGACAGGCACGGATGGCCGTATGGAGTCCGTACCCAATATGGAAACACCTTGGGGGCGGGACATGATCAAGATTTTTTCAGCACTGCACATTGTTGATAATAACACTCCAGAAACACCAGGCGGAGGAGGCACTCCCTTGCAACCCTTAGCCCCCAACATTGATGAACCTTAAATACCCGATTCTTGGCCACTTCATGCGAACCTCACCGACCATCCCCGGAGGATTCTGTGCACCACACCTGGAGCTATAAATTCCAAAAATCAGCGGCTTTCATACAGCCACTTCTGACTAAAGCAGGATTTCGCCCAAAGATCTTCATGATCCTCGGATCTGGATTTCGAGATATCTTGAGTCACTGGGACCAATGCGGTCGCATCAGTATGACATCGATACCGGGTTACCCCGTTCCACAAGTCCTAGGTCACGGAGCAGAAATCGTGATGGCCAGGATTCGTGGAACAGACAGTTCCATCGATGCTTTAGTCGCAACTGGCCGCGTGCACCTTTACGAGGGATATTCGACATTTGATGTCTGCTTTCCGGTTTTTTTTGCCAACACCCTTGGTATCAAATCTTTGATCTTAACCAATGCTGCTGGTGGTTTGACCCCTTTGGCCTCCACAGGGACATTGGTCGCCATTTCTGATCATTTGAATCTGACGCAACAAAATATCGCTGCAAGCCCCCATCCAAACCAACCGTTACGCTTTATCGATATGGCCAACGCCTATGATGCTGACTGGCGAGAACACGTTGTAAAAAAGACAGGCATCTTATCTGGAGTCTATGCTGGCTTGATGGGTCCAACATTTGAAACCCCGGCGGAATCAAAGATGCTACGCTCTCTAGGGGCTGACTTTGCAGGCATGAGTACCGTCCAAGAAACGATCGCTGCGCGCAGCTGTGCTATGAGGGTTTTTGCCTGCAGTTTTATCACCAATCAGTCCGGAACCCTGGGCTCTGACCATGACACCGTCCTAAAATCCGTAGGATCAAACTCCAAACTGATTCAATCCGTTCTGGAATCCGCAGCGTGTCACGCCACCACATCATCCCCGTAAGGCAATAACACCCGTTCGAATACCGTGCCTTTGATTGCAGGCAAAGCACAATAATCGCAGGTTATCGATTGTGGATTGACCACCGCTAGCGACAGGCAAAATATGATCAAAATTTAAGATACTGCGTTTACCACATCCAGTACATGCCCCCTTGTCCCGCACCCAAACAGCCTCTCTGACCTCTGGAGAAATATAACGAGGGTTGGGACTTATACATTCCGCGCGCGGCACTGAGCGTTGCGTCGCTGGCAGACTGCGACTGGGAGTGCCCTCACCGTTTGCGGTTACAACACCTTGGGTGCCCATGCGCGACGCACGTCGCCGTCCGAATTTTTTGATTTTTAGTAGAGATAGCAGCGTATCGGCCATGGCGCGAAGAAAATCCGCAAAACTTCCCCCGTGGCCCACGGCACCTAAGTAGGAGCGAATATCGTCAAATTTCTGCTTGAGATCCTGATCCATAACAAACCGCACCTCAGATTTGTCTTCACATAATACCCTTTCTCGTTCTCGGGGCAGGGCCACAGATCCGCCTATTTCGATCAGTGCCTTCTGACCATCGCGGGCCGACTTGTTCTCAAGCAGCTTGAGCACTTCACGCTTACGCTGAGGTGTTGTCGGCTTGGGTGGCTGCTGCGGCGTACCATTAGCCTCACTGCGAAAAAATGCCTGTGCCTGAGAGATATGACTCAGATTGAGTGTTCCCTCCTCAATTTTGCGCTCCACCTCTGGCAATTCCTTGATCAGCCGCATGGCCTGTATCCGCCGACCCGCTTGACTCTCGCTATACTTCAATTCCTTAACCGCAAAATCAAACAAAGTGCCGCAACCCACGTCACAATGAACGCGCCGCCTCTCGACTTCCCGCAGGTGATGCAGAATTTTCGTCAACAATTGTCTTTCAGCACTCACCAGTTCGCGCACACTGTCCAATAGTTCCTGATCCCGCAGCTGTCTCAAATACATCACCCACCCCCCTCTACCAAATAAGCCATACTTTTGTATGGCTATTTATCGCCGGTGGCAAGTTTAATTTGCAGCTCCCAACAAAAAAGCAGCAACAGACCCTAGGACCAGTTAAAAAAATTCTACCGTCCCTGCTGCCGACTCCATCGATATTCGCAGGCAGCACAAGTAAACTGCCAGCCCCCTGCATTGAATACAGCTTGAGCGAGGTCGCGTGCCTGACATCTGGGGCACGCCTCCTGCTGGTGGTTGTGCCGACAAGCGCTATTTCGGCAGCGAAAACCCTCAGCATGATCTGCATCAGTAACGGTCGGCCCCGAGCAAACGGGACAGCGATTAGATGTCCGACGCTCTGTCATATTCCGTTTGCCCTTTCCTGGATTATGGTTTGTGCTTTTGAGAGCAACGCTAAAATCACGCAGCTCAGAATCATCAATGTCTTGTATTGGCTGAAATCATAGCCCTGCGCGTGATTGATCACGGCGCAACCGATACTTGCTCCCGCCAGACAATACCCAAGCAACAGCACAAAAGACGACATAAAAACTCCGGTCATAAAAGAGCGAAAATTCATGTGCCGGATTTTCGACCCGACGACGAGACCAAGAACGGCAAAGGGGATCGGAGCGATAAATCCGTTGCGTACCGTCCAATGAAACGCTGTCTTTGCCTTCTGGCGCATCAGGTCCTGATACCAAGATCGGTCTTCAATGTATTGATCCATGGACAAGGGTCTGAGACCATGAGGAAGGAGCCAGTGTCCGACCATCCACCATAATCCAGCGCCGAGTGTCAGGGCTAAAGAACTCATCGGGGCCCCTGCCATTGGACCCAAACACACCCCAGAAAAGACCGCGACAATCGCTGCGGGAGCACCGAGAAGAGCCATCACTGTACCCGCCATCAGGACGAACACCAAACTATGGAGCCCCCCTTGGCGGATGTTTGTCTGCATTTGCATGCAGTCTGCTGTGGCATAGCCCCTAGCGAATTGATAAAGACCAAAAGCAAGAATCACACCCGCCAATACGCGGACCATGCTTTTGAGACTTTGATGGGTTGACGGATGCGGTCTGGGCATAAAGATTCTTTCCAAACTCTTTTGACAGTTAAACGGTGACCATGAATCAGGATAGCGCCTTCAGTCATTACACTCAACTGCTTGACAAGATTGATCATATGTTTGCTGCAATCAGGCATCGACATGCCGATTCCTTTCAGTGCAGAGCAGGGTGCTATGGTTGTTGTAAATCCGGACTGTCCGTCACGCATGTGGAGGCAGCAAGGATCAGCCAGTGGATCAGCGAACATCCAGACGTTCTCGAGAGGATCAAATCAAGAACAGGCATGCTCGAAGACGAAAACTTTTGTCATTTTTTGTCAGCAGAAGGCCACTGCATGATCTACGATGCCCGGCCTTTGATTTGTCGCAGTCATGGTATGCCCATATCATGGGTTGAGGAAAGCCAAGAATCTCGAGACTGTTGTCCGCTTAATTTTCAGACTTTCGATTTAGATGAGCTTGATCACGCTGATGTCTTATCCCTGGACAAAGTGAATCGACTCCTAAGCTTGATTGATCGAGAGTTTGATCCCGCAAAAGCTGGAACTCGGACAATCATCAAAGACTTAGTTGATTTCACCTGAATGTGATCCTCAGCGTGGCTTGGCATCAAGACTTTTCTTGATCTCTAAAAGTAGCTCCACCTGGGCCTGCTGCACTTTAAATAAGGTCTTCATTTCTTCGGCAATGAGAAGATCTACCTTACGATGCAGACCCCGCACTTCCAGCTCCGCCTTCAAATTAATCATAAAATCAGAACGTGCGCGCCTTCGGTCCTTATCCTCCTGCCGATTTTGACTCATCATAATAATGGGCGCCTGAATGGCCGCAAGACAAGACAAAACGAGATTCAATAAAATGAAGGGAAATGGGTCAAAACCCTGACCCTTAAACCAAAGGGTATTCAGACCGATCCACAGCAGCATCGACGCAAAAAAAGCGATGATGAAGGTCCAACTTCCGCCAAAATCTGCAACCTTATCTGCAATGCGCTGACCGAGAGTCAACGCATCTTCCTTTTCAAGCTCGGCCAAACGATTGGATAAAGTTTCCTCTTCTGCAATTGACTCTCGCACCAGATCATCCAGGAGTTTGATGTGCAGATTTTCGGAGGCTAAGAGTTGATCCAGATCCATAAACATCCTTATCCAGTTGCAGACAATGATCCATGACTACCTTAGCGCGTTGCTCAAGAGACATCCATCGTCGTCATATGATTATTTTGGATTGGCGGTTTTTAGGTGCGGGAGCTGAGATCGAAATATGAGTTCCAACAATAGGGTTCTCATCAGTGATGAGCGTCTCAAACGATGTATTCACTTACGAGGCATCGCTCAATCAGAACGAGGATGTCACCGAAAACTTCTTTTGGTGCGATCGGTGGGACTTGAACCCACACGTCTCTCGACACATGCCCCTCAAACATGCGTGTCTACCAATTCCACCACGATCGCATAAAAACTATCAAACCAGGGTCAAAAGCCGCCGGTAGACTGATCTACCAACGTTTTCGAAATTATCTACCAACCTCTTCCAGCACAAAACACTAACATCATTCATATCTTCCATCTGATAAATCCGCTGTTGAGCGCTTGTCACAAACCCCTCAATCTCTCTTAAACACCTCACCATATTTATTGGGCCGTTGCTTTGAGCTTACGGCACCCAAGTATTCGATATAACCGTTGACATAAAAGTCGCCATTTTCGCCTTCGCGAAGCATTTGAGGATTGGCCAAACAAATGGAAGACAAAACTATCGAGAATAAAGCCACAAAGGCATTCATTAAAAAGATTTCCCTCATCATGTGACGGGCCTCACCCTTTAGATTCTTTAAAGTAGATTTCTTAAACCTTCAACTGTCATCTCAATATCTCTTAGAATCTTCGCAAGCAGTCCAACACCAATATCTTCCCCACTATGAACCGGCACCACAGTTCTTCTTCCATCTTGCGACATCAAAAAATGATGACTGCCTTTTACCCTGATCACTTCAAATCCAGCTCTTTTCAAAGCTGAAATTACTTCCTTGCCTTTAAGTCGCGGCAGTTTTGGCACATTAATGTCCTACCGCGATTTTCTGAACACCCACAAATTCAGGAATCTCGCCCAAGCTCTTCCCTTCAACTTCAAGGCAAAGTTCAATGGCTTCCTTGATGCGCTTCATCAGTGCATCTTGTGTTTTCGCTTGCGTATGACACCCAGGAAGTTGGGGAACAGACGCGATAAGATAGCCATCACTATCTTTCTCGATAATGACGTTGAACTCTCTTGTTTTTATCTTCTTCGTCATGGCTTCCCTAACAAAATCGGCTGGTAGATCTGCCTACCAATGAATCCCTTCTTGTCTACCCAAATGACGTTGAATTCCCTCAGTTTCATCTTCTTTGACATTTCTTCCCCAACAAAATCAACTGGGAGATTCGTCCACCTACTGCGGCCGCTATCATTTTCCTTCCTAACTTTCAGTACTCAATTTGAGCCCCAATTGCAATAAAAAACGATATTTTTAATCTATGAAACTTTCTTCCCAATTTCCAACAAATACTCTGGCGCAAAGTCAGCGCCATTAGGCCATTCAATAACATTCCACTCCGTCAAATACGCCTTCTTGAAAAAACTCTTGTCTCTGAGAGGTTCAAAAACCTCTCCTGTTAGGTCATTTGATAGATCTACAAGGCGTGTTTCGCCATTGTTAAATGTCACTTTTAACTTAAAAACATCATCAACGGAAAACTCTTTAACTTTAAGAATCATGTTTTTACTCTAATGGTTTGATTTTCTTCGGTAACTTTCTAGCTTACGTTAGATTCCAGTTTTCCATCAACTCTTCGCGGTGTTCATCTGCCCATTCCAAAACTGCGGCTTTAATACGCTTTGTCAATTTTCCTTCGGTTCATTAATCCCAATCAACCCTTCATCGTCACCATGAGTCACATGAAAATGCGGAGGATTATATGTTCCCCGAAAAATCATGGTAATAATTGCTCCGAAGAATCTACAAATTTCTGGCATCATTAACCTGATCTATACTTACTTTTACCAACTCGAAAAACATCCCCATTCATCCTCCGCCCAATTACAATAATCTCCTTTTGCCGACTTCATACGAGCAAACTGCCATTGCCAATGTTCTACGCCATTTTTGACTTCATCTGCTACATATTCCCCTGCAATACACACTTTGTCGGCTCTTAAAATCCTTCGAAGAATAAACATTTGATCTTTACAATAGGTTTTCCCAAATCCATTTCTATAAAGATACACATCAATTCGTCTCCCGATTTGAACAGTAACATGAGGAACACATCCTTCTGATTCTGAATCCTGCATTAAGATGCAGTCTATTTTTACCAACCTACTTTCAAAACACTGCCATACGGTCGCAGCATTGTCCTTAAAACTAGATCCATACGATTTAGCCATAACGCGTTGGCCATAAGCGCGATCCTTTTCACTTAAGATGCCATATGTTGGGGTTAAAAACACCTCATCTCGCGCAATCTTTTTTTCTTGTGCTAAACAAAGCGATGAAAAGAAAAAGAGTAAAAAATAGATCATTTGCAATCCGCAAGTTTTTTAAGAAAATCGCCAAAATTTTTCATTTTTTCATCTATTTCAGCGGATGGTTTGTTTCTATATCCTTTGTAAAATATAATCGTCTTGTCCCAAGAGACATCCTTGCCATCTTTCGCTTCCGATAGTTTCCGTTTTTGAAACAACCATCGAATACCCACACAAATATGAATATTGGGATCCATTAGGTCGGCATCATCAAAATCAATAAAGTGATCTTTCAACTCACCTTTTCTGTTTCTTAAAATCTTAATTGTAGCGTCCGTGATTTGCATGAGACCGCGAACTTTTCCTTGCCCACTCCCATCCTTTACCGGTTTTAGATTTCTAAAGGATGACTCGGAAGCAATCAGTGCTTTAACAGTGTTAGGATCGAGAGGTATCTCGGGCTTAAAAATATCATTCCAATACTGAGTCCAACCAGCAATAAACTGGTCAACATTCTGCCGATCAGTAAATTCATACATCTTTGGACATGGTCGTTTATTAACTTCTCTAAAGTTTCGATCTGCGATTTCGATAATTTCAACGGGTGTTAAACTATCCAATCTAGATGGATTAGAATGACAATGGGCACAAACGGAAGTGACTTTTCCTGATGCGCAGTGGCGAGTATGCTCTCGCACCCAGTGCTGGCCTAAAGGACACATTCGCCACGGATGGCGTTCGTTAGGTTTGCTTGGCATTGCTAATGCTTTCTTTGATCTCATGTTGCGATTTCTTTTTCATCAACAAAATCAACTGGTAGTTGCGTCTACCAATGAATCACTTTCCGTCTACCAGTCTTTGTCACAAGCCATGAATTTCATGCCTAAATGTAACCACTGAGATGATGATCCAATAGCCCCTCAAACGTACGTCGTGTCTGCCGAGCCGGCGAGGGATAAAACCAATTCCACCACCTGAGCAAATAATTTTAGCATTCCTCAAAGAGTACAGTTTGTGTGTAAGATACCAATTAATGTAGCCTCAATCGAGGTGGAGGTTTCATTTGTACAAGAACCTTACCAATCTATCGCTCTTCGTCCAAGCACAACACCTTCCGTTGACAAATGCTCATCAAGATCCGGCCATTCAATACCAAGCCTTGCGCCATAATCCTAAAATTTTCACGCACATTTTTCCTGGCATGTGCCAGCTTTGGGTAAAACTAAAGAGGATTTCTAATCTCGCGCTCATCGGCTAGCGTCACCACGAGTTGATCATCAAGCACTTCCGCCTTGATCGCGCGAAAATCATTTTTTTCTACTGCGGAACTTATTCCACTTTTCCTCAATCATCTTTTTCTGACAGCAAAACCTGCCCCGTGTTAGTCTGAGAGGCAAGATTCCAAGGCTCGGATTATTTCTGACCCGAAGCCTCGCCGGAACTTGGTTGTGGCATGACGGGCTGAGCCGGTGCGGCTTCCGGTGGAGTGGTTGTCGCCGGGGCTACCGGAGTGGTTGTCTCAAGTTTTTGCAAGAGTCCGGTCTTACCAGCTTTGCCCTGCATGACTGTCAGAATGATCGACGTCATCATAAAGATACCGGCAGCAGCATAGGTCAATCGGCTGAGAAACTGATTTGCGCCTGTGGCGCCGAAAACTCCCGAAGAGTTGCCACCGCCAAATGCTGCACCAACACCACCCGCGTTACCAGCTTGGACCAAGACCACAAGGATCAGGAACAATGCGACGATAATATGAACCGATGTGACGAGATTTTCCATGGGGGACCTTAAATTTAAAGTCGTTGACTTTTCGACAGCACAACCCTTCTTCCAGGACCGAAATCACCTCGCCTTAAATTTGAGGAGAGTGAGTGGTGGCTCCTCCCAGAATCGAACTGGGGACACATGGATTTTCAATCCATTGCTCTACCGACTGAGCTAAAGAGCCGTCTGGCAAAAGGGAACCGATTTTCTATATGTGGTTGTTCATTTAGTCAAGGAGCTTTCGGGGTGATTCTGGTATAGGTAACCAAAGTTGGGAGGTCAAACATGCAACCATCAGAAATCACAAGACCTATTGTATACGCCGGTCCATGCATGGCAGAGTCGCTGGAGCTTTTAGAGGCAGTTGTAACACCGCTGACAAAACTTGCCCGTGAATTGGATTTTGATTTCACCTTCAAAGCCAGTTTCGACAAGGCAAACCGCACCTCGGTGGATTCATATCGCGGTCCGGGGCTCGATCAGGCGATGAAGTGGTTTGACACCATCAAGAATCGACATGGCGTCAAGATCCTAACTGACATTCACGAGTCTCACCAAGCTCAGGCATGTGCGCCGGTTGTCGATGTGCTGCAGATTCCTGCGTTTTTGTGCCGGCAAACAGATCTTTTGGTTGCTGCCTGTGAAACGGGACGCATGGTGAATATCAAGAAGGGACAGATGGTGGCTCCCGACGCAATGCTTAACGCTGTAGATAAAGCCCGCGCCGCATGCGCGAAGAAAAATCTTCCGCTACGCGTTGCATTGACCGAGCGCGGCGCCAGTTTTGGATACGGAAATCTGGTGGTGGATATGCGTGCTTTTCCGATCATGCGCGAAGCGCGTGTCCCTGTGATCTTTGATATCACCCACTCCACGCAGTTGCCGGCATCTGGTGACGGCGGCAAAACAACGGGAGGCGATCGGCGTTTTGCTCCAGTTCTCGCACGGGCCGCTGTGAGTACGGGTTATGTGGATGGTTTTTTTCTTGAGGTTCACCCGGACCCTAAAAACGCAAAAAGCGACAAAGCCGTACAGCTCTCAGTGCCGCAGGCAGAAGCCTTGCTCAGACAGCTGGTACCGCTTTGGCACTCTGCAAGGACATTTAGTGAGACTGATAGGATATATCGCGATTAGAGTGGCAGGATCCTGCCACTAAAAGCTTTGGGCTTGAGCGTTCATAGACATACCAACCTTCAGCTTTTGTACCGATTCCCACACACTCCATATGCTTATACGAACACTCGTCGTCACGCGCGATCAGGCGCTCCCCTACGTGCCAACCTGTTGCGGTCACGCCCGTCTTACAGACAGGAGTTTCGCGCAGCCATCCGCAGCGTTCAGATTTCGCAAGAATTCTCTGGGTTTTTTTCTGGATATACCAACCGGGGGTTGGCGCCGCACCGCAAAACAGCGCCTCACGTTCACAGGTTGCCGACAATTGAATCATTTTGCCGGATTGATACCACCCCTGAGCCGGAGTTCCCAACGCATTGCATGAGGGCGGTTTCGCGGAGGACGTGCGACTATTTGTCAAAAGCTGGACACACGGGGTCGCCTGGCGCTCGTCAAAACTTCCAAACACGGAGCCAATCCGAGGAAGACCATCAAGTTTGATGGCAATCTTATCCTGAGGATTTGGCTCAAAAGCTATGACGCCGTCCGAGGACACCGACGAAGCAATCACTTGGGCGCCATCGCTTTCACCCCGTTTGACAAAGACCATCGCTAGTCGCGGCGAGTTGGACGGAAATTTTGCAGCCACAACCGCTGATCGGTTATTTTCTCCCGGCAACTGAATACGACAGTGGAGCTCGCTTTGCGACAAAATTGACTCTGAATCGGCAGCTACGTCAGGTTTGTTGATGGTTTTGCAAGAGGTTTGCGAGAGTATGCCAAGTAAAAAGAAAGAGAAGCGAATCATGGGACCCCACCAGTGTCAAAACATTCCTATGGGTTTCGACATGATTCATGCTGACTTTAGAATGTGTGAAATATCTCGGTGAAATACATCGGAATTGATTGCGAATATTTAGACTTCTTCGCGTCTTACCAAATAGGTTTTCGCGGTCATAGCTGTCGCGCTGATGACTGGGCTATCAATTGATTCAATGATCGGATCATTCAATGATTCACGGTTTAGGCGCATTTGCTGAGTCCCGGACTAGATTTGTGGGCCTTTGGACGAGCCGATATTCCGTTAGGCTATCATTGTTTTATAAATGATGCTGCCGCGCGCAATATTCTTTTGCGCGGTCATAGATATCCCTTACCAAAGAAACATATTGAAGGACATCCGCAACCACCCGATCGGTTTCGTCAATGATATATTCGTGGACGATTTGATTTCTCAAGTCTTTCAGAATCGCATAATCAATTTGATCCTGAAGGACTCCACGTTTTTTGAAGCGATTGACACGGTCCAGGAGACTTCCATCGTCTGTTAGCTCAATTCTATCAATCGTTCGCAGGAGTTTTTGCAGCATGAAATCTAACGCTCGGCCAAACCGAGAAGTTAAAGATTCAAACGTTTCGCGGTCGTCATCGGTGAGAGGTCTGGTTTTCGCCTCCTCAAGAAGCGTCAATGATTTCTTAGCACTTTTTTCGAGGATACTCACAGCACGTTCTGCAAGTAAAAAATCGCTAAGGAGTTGGGACTTTAGTTTATCCGACATTTGCACTCCAAATAATCTTGCCTTCCGGCTTTACGATACCGTAAAAGTTTGACTCTCGTTCCGTATTTGCTGAAGGGTCGTCGCTTATAATCAAAAGGTCAAACTTTTGCTCCCCTAACCGTGCGCAAAGATCTACCCGCAATTCGCGCAGTATCGCGTGTTTATCCAAAGGACCACCAGAAACCTCAAAGGCGAGGTCAATGTCCCCTCCGGCCTTTTTCAAATCCGCTCGTGATCCAAACAAGACAATCCGCAATAATTTATTGCCGAAAACCGCCTTGGATGCCTGAAGGATCCCCTCGAATTCACGCTCAGACAAGCGCACGTCTTGCATATAGCCGTCCATTTTGTTTGAAACTACTACGACCCAAAGGCGCGCGTACGAGCCTCATCACAGAGTAGTTAGCCCTAGCGCTACGAGCAAGACTAATCTTCTGATATCCAAAATTTCTAGGTTTTGAAACGAGATTATCCGAGGTCTATAACAACCACCAACACATGCTACTGCGAATATTTAGACTTCTTCGCGTCTTACCAAATAGGTTTTCGCGGTCATAGCTGTCGCACTGATGACTGGGTCTTGGTCTTTGGAGAGATGATCTAGCAATGCTTCCAGACGTCGATCTCCCTGCGCCGCCAATGCGATGATCGCGTTGCGGCGAAGCCCACCACGCTTGACTCGTGTCATCGGTGTTCCAGCAAACAGCCTTTCATACATTTCTTGATCCATCGTGGCCACGACCAACAAATCAAGCGCTTCGTCAATTTTGGCAAGCTTTTGTGCTGAAGCACTGGGTGTGATAGATCGATTGTAGGGACATACAAGTTGGCAGATATCGCAACCAAACACGTAGCGGCCAATCCAAGGCCAGTACTGGACAGGAATCTCGCCCCGCCATTCAATCGTCCAATAGGATAGGCATTTTTTTGCGTCCATACGGTAATCCTGATCGAGAGCACCCGTGGGACAATGAACCTGACAACGCTTGCAGGTTCCACAGCCACCGGATTCTGACCTTGGCAAATGTCCAACTCGTGGTGTTTTTATGAGGCGTTCACCAGGAATCCAAGTCGACAGAATTTCCCCGAGCAGAAAAAAACTACCTTTTGCCGGGTGAATGACGCAGGTGTTCTTGCCAATGAACGCTTGACCCACCCCGTTCGCCAGCGCCCTCTCCAATAGAGGCGCAGAGTCAACGGTCACGCGCCAACGTGCTTCTGCAGGAGCGATGACGCTTAAGCTTTGGATGACGTTTGTCAATTTTGACCGCATGAATTTGTGGTAATCTCGCAGCCGCGCGTACTGAGCCACGCGCGGGGAGTCATGCCTCGCTCCCAGTTGCCATCGGTCACCGAGATAGTAGGGGAAACCAAAGATCAAGGCGACCTTTGCATTTTCAAGAAGTCGCTGCGGCTCACGACGGATGAGCTTGTGATCCGTCAGCCACGTCATGCCACCGTGCCGATGTTCGTTCAGCCATGCCTCAAATCTCTCAAAATCCTGAGCGACATCAAGGTCACTGACACCAAAAAAGTGTAGCCCCTCTCCTTCTGCGGCTTTTTGGATCAATGCGAGGTGGTCGAGATGGGCGTTATCGCTGTGTTTCATAACCCTGCTTTATGATTTCAATTTTTACAGGTCAAAAATTTGACGCGCTTTGATGGCATTCAGTACAATTAGAAGTAATGCATAACACCGAATTCTAAACAAAAAAACGCTGTATGATAGCGAAAAAAATAGTCGTGCCATTCACCCATGAGCGTAAGGAGTGCGCCAATGAGATCACAGGTATGTGTCAAGGGAATCGCGAAGTCTTGTCTGATCGGACTTTTGTCCATAGGCCTGAACCCTGGTAAAGGTCAGGCGCACGTGGGATCTCATCTACAGGGTGGGAAGGCGCGCATCGTTACGATCAAACTCGATGATTATCAGGCGGGTCTTCGCAGGCTTATCAGTGATGGATATGACATTGCCGGGGTCAATATTCTGGAAGGTTCCGCAGATATTGTGATTGCAGACAACAGCATTGGTGAACTCAAATCCATGGAACTTGGGCATATTATTGCAACAAAGTTAATCGATCCGGAGGCGGGTCCCGATCAGGGATACACTACGTATGATGAGCTCACATCCCTACTGAACTCTTTCAAGACGAGATATCCAACGATTTTGTCGGTTGAGTCTATTGGTAAAAGTCATGAGGGCCGTGATATTTGGGCGGTCAAAATCAGTAAAAACGTCAGTATCCACGAGAAAAAACCCGCAATTTTCTTCAATGCCATGCATCATGCGCGTGAAGTCATGACCACCGAGGTCGCTTTGGATATCATTGATCAGCTTACAGCGGGCTATGCCGGAAACTCTCGCATTCAAAATTGGGTCGACACCAATGAGATTTGGGTCGTACCCATGGTCAATCCAGATGGCAATAACAAAGTTTGGACCGCCAATAACATGTGGCGCAAGAACACACGCGAAGGTTACGGCGTGGATATCAATCGCAACTACCCCTATGCTTGGGGCTCCTGCAACGGAAGCAGCGGAAGCACATACAGCGATACCTATCGTGGACCATCTGCCGGTAGCGAGCCCGAAACTCAGGCGATGATGGGGCTTGTCGCCCGCATTCAACCCGTCATGTCCATTAGTTACCACTCATATAGCGAACTGGTGATCTATCCTTATGGCTGCGATGGACAGCACGCACCCGAGCGAGAGACCATAGAAGCAGTGGGCCATTCCCTCGCCAGTCGCCTGCCGAAAGATGGAACTCTTGGTACCTATGATCCCGGGACCTCATGGGAACTTCTTTATGCGGTGGATGGTGGCGATATCGACTGGTATTATAATGAACACAATGTTCTTCCTTACGTGATTGAAGTCAACTCCTCGACCCAAGGATTTCAACCCTCATTCACTTGGCGTCAAAGAACCGTGGAGAAGATGCGCGCCGGCTGGGGCTACATTCTCGATCGGACCGCCCAAAGCGGCATCCGCGGAGCCGTCTCATCAGAGGGCAAACTTTTGACAGAAGGAACCGTAACCGTTACCCCCGTCACGTCCACATCGTCTCTGGGAGATGCCGTCCACATTCATAAAATCAAGAACGATGGGACATTCCATGTGGTTCTTAACCCTGGCATGTACAAAGTGGCTGTCAATGCTGCGGGACGAACGATTGAAAAAGAAGTCATGGTTGGCGCCGAAAGACAAGACATCGATATGAGCCTCTGATTCTTGGTGTTACTGACTGCGGGCTGGGGTGTCCTACAGATCACCGCCAGCCCGTTTGTATCATCGCTTCGCGCCTCGATTTCAGAATCCGATGTCCTCTATAAAAATTGCACTCGGCTCGCCCGATTGAGACACTCCGGTCATGGCTGACAAAATAACCGACGCTTTAATGCATCTATCTGGTGACCTACCGGAGCCTCGCCTCAACCTTGGTCGCGAGGAAAAACTCGCGCTCATCGCAAAAGTTGGTGGACCGCGAACAGCCAAATCCATCATTCAATCCAAGCGAGATTATCCTCTTAAACGGATACCTTTTTTGTTTTCATCCATCGACACCCAGTGCGTCGTGGATCTTCTGGCCAATGATTTTAGTGATGTCTTATGACAAAGGACCGCGTTCGCAGATGCTCCTGAGCTGATGACGCAGTGAAACAACGTTTATGGTGGGGAATTTGTTAGAGTCTCACGCCAACCTGATTGTTTGATCGCCCATAGCATGTCATCATACGTGGCCGCCCTGCCCCACCAGAGCATTTGACCAAGGCGCGCCTGCTCGATAAGCATTGGCAGCCCATCTTGACAGCGAAGGTTACGGGCGATGGCGGACAAATAAATATCACTCGGGTGATCGTAGATTAAATCAACTAGAAAATCGTCTGGCGTCATTGCTTCCACAGCGGATCGGTAATCCGAGAGTCGATCAGCATGTTTTGGGGCCGAGGTAGCTTGCACAATCAGGCGACGCAGTCCTGACGTCTGATACAAAGTATCCATAAGCGACGGCGGGTCCATACGTCTAAAGGTCAGCATCTGCACGGGAACCACTGAAACGGCTTGGCGGATGTGCTCGTCATAATGATTTGAACGGCGATGAATCACGGTCATTAGAGGGCGCTCTGCTGTTGCGACGGCCAATGCGGAAAGCACAGACTGTGCAGCGCCGCCCGCACCTAAGATAATGACGACATCAAATTGATCGGGAGTGACACCGGAGCGGGCAAGCCCACGCAAAAAACCTTGACCATCAGTAGAATACCCGCGCCAACCTTGAGCATCTCTGACAATGGTATTCACGGATGTGAGTCCGTCGCTTTGCACTAACGATGCGACCAAGGTCTTATGCGGCATCGTGATATTGAGTCCCAACCCGCCGATTTGCCAAAAGACTTCTAAGAAATTCGCCACAAACTGCGGCTGCAGGTCAAAATTGACATAAACAAAATCTTTGTGGAGCAATTTGGCCGCGTGATTGTGCATTGCGGGCGAGAGGGTGAATGGGGCCCCGCTGCTAAGTAATCCAAGAAGTTTTGTATCACCAGTGATTGATTGCATGGCGCAGTGCGGGACGCCGCGACTAGGCGTGAAGTTGCCGGAGGTAGTCGATTAAATCCATGGTCACCCGTTGATCCTTGGGTAGCCGCTCCAAGGAAACATCAACGGTGAAGTTTTGATGATTGCCACCAATGGGCTTGACTCGATTCACAGTCCCTCTGATGATGCGACCCTCAGTTGGAAATCCAGGCAATGAGGATAGATCAAATTCAAGGACCTCGCCTTTGGCGGGGGACTCATTCATGACCATGTTCAAAGTATCGACATCGAGGCTACGAACAAATCCCGTTTGCTCCTGGCCTTGCCGTCGCAGAACAATCTTCAGAAACAGATGGTGAACGGCTAAACCACGGCTACGCAGGCGCCGGCTTGAGATAAATCCCAAAATTGCCACCAAGATCAGCATTCCGACAACTGTCGGTAGACTTAAACTGTGAACATCCCCTGATGTCGCGGATGTCGCTTCAATGCCAATGCTATCCATAGTTTCCCTCTCACAAATCTCGTTGACCAATGACGGGTCACTCGTTATTCACGGTAGGTCACTGGCTCGAGACAGGGTGGGGTCTTAACATTAATTAGAATCGTTTGACCAGAAGGTATTATCGAATTTTTGTGCACGTCTTTAAATGCCCAAAATTACTAATAAAAAACACTCAAATAAAGAGTGCTCATGTCGCCCTCGGCAACTTTGACGGGATTCACCGCGGGCATCGTTTGCTGATTGAAAGCTTGGTGTCTCGCGCCAAAAGCGCGAGATCCTCGAGTATTGCAGTGACATTCAACCCGCATCCAGCGCAGTTTTTTTCCAAGTCTGCGGGATTCAAAAAAATAGACACCCCGCTCATTCAGAAAACCATTTTGGCGGATCTTGGAGTCGACGCACTCCTTGAATTGCCTTTTGATGCAACGCTTGCTGCCATGAACCCGGACGACTTTATTGACAACGTCCTAGGTCAACTACCCCTAAAAGACGTGACCGTCGGTCGCGATTTCCGCTTTGGTCGAGGACGCGCCGGCGACAGCAAGGCATTAGAGGATATCGGTGCAAAGCGCGGATTCTCAGTTCATTTAGTTGACCCCGTAACTGCGGAAGGCTCGGTTGTGAGCAGCTCTCATATCCGGCATCTCATCGCTGAGATCGGTGACATGGCAGCCGCCACGAATTTTTTGATGCGTCCTTTTTTGCTTCACGGCGTTGTGATACACGGCGATCAATTGGGACGAAAGCTTGGCTTCCCTACGGCAAATTTATCCGAAATCATTCAAGTGGTACCCAAATCGGGGGTGTACAGTGGCCGCATGCGCGTGCGCTCGGAGATGACATCAGCGTTGCGACCCGATGATTGGTGGAACTGCGTCATCAATATTGGTCATCGTCCCACTGTGACTGCCAGTCACTCGGAATTAAGAGTCGAAGTCCACGCCTACGATGTGACTCATGACTTGAATCTTTACGGTGAATCCCTGGAAGTTGAGTTTCATAAACGATTGCGTGAAGAGCTTCGTTTTGCCTCACTCGAGCAGCTCAAAATACAAATCAGACAAGACATCCAAGACGCTCGAAGTCATTTCAGAACCTAAATTTGCGGCCACTCACCCTTGTTTACAGATGAACCGGCGGTGAGTTTATGGTAAAAACCTGAAGGCTCATTCAAACATGAGGATTTCAGATATGCATGTGAGATCCGCTGCTGGCGGCACAACTCCCGTCGCGGCGATTGATATTGGCAGTAACTCCATACACCTCATTATCGCCCGCATGGATAAAGCCGGACAACTGGAGATCCTGGACACTGAAAAAATCAGTGTGCGCCTGGGACAATTTTTGCAGGCCGATGGGCACATGTCACCAGAGGGTCAGCGTCGCGCCTTAAAGACCCTCACGCACATGGCCAAGATCGCATCTGCTTACGGAGCGATGGTGCGCGCGGTGGCGACACATTCATTTCGAGAAGCCAGCAACCATCAGGCATTAATGGATGAAATCCAAGCCAAAACAGGCATAAAAATCGAATTGATCGACGGCGTTGAAGAAGCAAGACTTGTCTATTTGGGAATGCGCTATGCGTTACCAATCGAGCACATTCCCTGTTTGGGGATGGACATCGGCGGCGGCAGCACAGAGATCATTGTCGCTCGTGGAGAACAGATCAAATTCGTCACCAGCGTTAAACTGGGTGCTGTCACCCTGACGTCAAAGCATTTTGGCGCGCAGAATGTCACCGCAACCGCCATCAAGAAACTGCATGAGTACATCAATCTGCGCATTGAGCCCCTTGGCCGGTCTGTGAGCCACAACTCATTCAAACGCGCGATCGCGTCATCAGGGACGGCCAAAGCGATCGCGGTGATGCACAGTCGTATTTTTCGGAAACGTGAACTCCTGGATGAAAATGGTTACAAGCTCCCTGCCAAAGATGTCCGGGCATTGGTAGGCGCCATGGAGCGATTACGCTCCCCAAAACGTATCCGCGAAGTCTTTGGGGTCGACCCGGCTCGAGCAGATATCATTTTAGCTGGTGCAGCCATCATGGAGGAGGTCGCAAGGGTCTTTCGGGTCAAAGAATGGACCATCACTTCCTTTGGATTGCGCGAGGGCGTGATTGTCGACAGCTTTCGGAGGATGGCCGGCGAAAGGGTTGGTCGATCGCGCGACATCCGTTGGGAAAGCGTCCGACAGCTTGCTGAGCAATGGCAGGTCGATCTGGAACAGGCGGAAGCGGTGACAAATTTAGCCGTCGAAATCTTTGACAAATTGGCGGGGTATTTGCACCCTGAGCAAAATGACAAGTCCGAGTGGCTTGCCGACCGGGACCTACTGCGCGTTGCAGCGCTGCTACACGAATCAGGGAAATTCATCTCGCAATCCTCCTATCACAGGCACTCATACTATCTGATCAATCACGGTCGCATCATGGGTTTCACCCAAGATGAACGCCATCTCATCGCACTGGTCGCTCTGCATCACCGCAAAGCTATGCCGAAGTTTGACCAAGGCGAACTTAAAGGGCTACATAAGCCGGAATTTAAAAGGGTTGAGTTCCTCGCAGGCATTCTTCGTCTTGCAGTCGCTTTGAGCAGAAGCCGCAAGCGGAGTGTCAAAGGCGTCACGCTGCGACGCAAGCCAGAGCCACGACTGCGTATCCGGCTACGCGATGGGGCCGATGGACTGGTTGAAATGCAACAGGTTGAACGGGAGCAAGACGCCCTAGAGCGCGCTATGGGATGGCATCTGGCGATTGATGCAGATTCGATGTCTATCAGGGCGATAAAAAAGAAGTCACGGAAGAAAAAGGTCGTCAGAAAAAAACGATCCACGACAAAATTTGCGGAGCGGCTCATCAAAACGAGCCGCCGTCGTGCGACAAAAAAGAAATGAAATCGAGGTCATGATGCAAAAAGGGCTCGTTCGATGCTCTTGGGCGAAAGGCGATCTTTATGAGATCTATCATGATGATGAATGGGGGCGTCCTGTACATGATGATAGAGTTCATTTCGAATTTTTGATTCTCGAAGGCGCGCAGGCAGGCTTAAGCTGGATCACAATCCTCAAAAAACGCGAGGCGTATCGCCAGGCTTTTGCCGGCTTTGATCCTCTGAGAGTATCGCAATTTACAGATGATGATCTGGAATCCCGACTTTTGAATCCCGGTATCGTGCGCCATCGATTGAAAGTTTTTGCCACAAGGACCAATGCCAAGGCTTTTTTGGCCGTGCAAAAAGAATTCGGCTCATTTGACAGATATGTCTGGAGTTTTGTAAACCACACTGTCATCGACACTCCTCGCGCCACGATCAAAGATATTCCGGCAAGAACTCCCGAATCGGACGCCCTGAGCAAGGATCTTGTCAGGCGCGGATTCAAATTTGCGGGCAGCACGATCATGTATGCCTACATGCAGGCCTGCGGTCTGGTCAACGACCACGTGGCGTCTTGCTTTGTCAGGCATCCGCAGAGCCGCCATAAAAAACCTAAACTGAATCAGCGAGTTGGAAATTATCGATAGACTTAGGTGTTGACCCTATGCGACGACAAAGAGGACCTTCGGAGAGACACTGACTTGAAAGCCAAATCCACCCAAGCCCAAACCTATCAAGACTACGCCGCGGCATTGAAGTCCCTGACACAGATTGATAAACCCGCCGATTTTCCTCGAGTTTTGGCGGTAAGTGGACCTTCTGGATTTTTGTGCCATAAGGCCATCAGCGTCATCTCCGGCGCATGGGCCGCGTTTGGGGCGGGTGAGGCGCAAAAAATTGAGGCATCAGAGTTAAGTTACACAGCATTTCAAAGCTTGTGGGCGCAACAAAGTCTTTTTGAGCCAACGACGCTTTATGTGATACGCAGAGCTTCGCAGCTCAAAGGTATCGCCCAGTGGCTTACGCCCATCGCTTCAGCTGAACGCGTTAAGTCCCATCTTGTTTTGGATTTTGGCGACAAAATTGCGGCAGACGCTCAACGACAGCTATCTCGATTGAACGCTCATCAGATCCATTGTTTCGAACCAAAGTCAGCTGCTGATTTCATGAAAATAGTGTTGACCTTTGGCAAACGGGCAGGAGTCAATCTCGCAGATGATGCCGTCAGATTTTTGCTCAGCACTGTCGGTCATGACCTGGCAAGACTTGAAAACGAGATCACAAAAATCGGATTGGTGTTTGCGGGCGAAACAAGAACCATCAGTCGCTCAGATGTTGCTAGCATTGTGGGTAGCCTCAAGGAGGATGATGTTTTTGAGCTGTTTAACGTTCTACGGCAAGGTCGCACCTCCGCTGCATCCTTGATGACAGATTTGTTTCTGTCACGCGGGGAGTCCGCAATCGCCGTAAACGGTATTTTGGCGCGGTATGCGCGCGAGCAAATGGAACGAGGATCGCCTATGCGCGGCGTCGCTGGACTGCAGGCGTGTGCCACAGCAGATCGTCAGCTAAAATCCTCAGGTATGGACGACGCCCTCGTACTTTCCGTAGCTGTGCATGAGCTTTTAGGTGGGAGAGTGTAAATTACATGTTTAAGCTGCATGAACTCACGCTCATTTTTCTAACTCTTTTGCTCAGCAGACCAACGGTTTTTGCCCAAGACTTCAATCGGGCGCTGTTTAATCGTCTTTCTTGGAACGAGATCAAGCCGTCGTCCCTTGCGTATGATGCGATGACCGCCGACCAGATCCAAGGGGCATCTATTTTGGATCAAGATGGCACTGCCGTCTTGATGGCCGGAAAAACTCATGTTTGGCGCTGGAGTTTGGTGGATGGGGCCGTCTCGCGGGCGACCAGACATCCTGACATTATGGGTCGGCTGGTCTTGGTCGCTGCCAACAAAGGCCTCATTGCGGGCGTCGACCAACGCAGTGGCTGGATTTTTACGAGAAAGACAAAGACCTGGCAGCGTGTTGACGGTTCATTTGAGCCGGACTGTCAACCAAAGCAAGTGACCTCCATCCCGCAACCAGATCCTCAAAAAGTTTATCTATGGACTGAATGTGGCGCCTACGTACTGATGCTCGACACCCTTCAGCTCGTTACCATCTCCAAAGATTTTCCTGAGATATCCAATGCTGAGACGGTACAGATGACTCGCACCACCGACGGTGCGGCTCTGCTACCTGCCGGACACCAGCTTTTAAAGCTTCAATTTGATGGTCCTAAGATCCGCCAAAAACTCGTCTATCGCGCTAAATCGCGTATTCGGGGCGTCATTGCGGCCGGGGGGCACTATATTGCATGGACGTCGCAAGCGCTGATTTTTTTCGATCAATCCCTTGCCAGAATTCAGGTGGTACCCGTCCTTGGTCGGCGCAAAATCCAGTCTTTTTCGGCTGATGACCATATTCACCTGGTTCTTTTCACTGATGGAGCTGTGGAGATCATGCAACCATCATCAAAATTGAAATGGGCAGCCACAGGTTACAATGCGATGTCTGTCGCCATCGTACCGGATCGAGGTCTGGCTATTTTGTCCCTTGAAGCTGGGCCACCAAGGGTGTTTAGTATGGCAAATCTCCATTAGAAGATGCAGGGCCGAAGGATGCTTAAAAATCTAACTTATCTGGGAATCGTCGTGCAATTGGCGTCATGCGTCTCCAGCACACGCCCCGTGCCCATCAGCCTTGATCCTTTGCTTGCTGCAGCCTCGGTCGATCGCAGTACAGGTCAAGACGGTGATAAACTGCGTCGATGGCTCAAAAAAAACCCGAGCGATCAGGCACTCGTTTTGGATGTTTTAAATACCGTGGAAGCTATTGAGGCGGAAAACAAAGGTGATTTTAACTCCGCTCGCGTCAAATGGCGTCTTGCCCTTTCCGCATCCCGGGATGCTTTAGGAGAACGAGCCTTTAGTGGGTGGCTTAAATCGTACGTTCGGTTGCTCGGACATAAAGTCAAAAAAAACGATCTTGCGCGGATGGTTTTGCAAGAGTTGCAAAATGGCAGCTCTGCACCATGGATGACAGAGCGTCAATTGACCACGGAAGAAAAACTTCTACCTGTGTTGATGCGTGAGGTCCCCGATGCCATCGAGCCAGAGCCAGCGCTCCAGGAGGCCACCGTCGATGCCCCGGGACTTAAGGGACTGCCCGTTGGTGACCCTCTGTTAGTAAAACTTTCCAGTGACGTATGTGCCGTGAAGTCACGTTATGGCAACGGATGGGTGGAGTGGCGTGCCTCGCTGCTCCCAGATGTGGAAAAATATTTTGATGCTCTTGTGGCACAATGTTCTGGTCAGCCCGCTAAAACAGTCACAATTTTAGCGGATATCGCACCTCGCTTGGCGAGCCAAGGTTCCACCGCCGGTCTCGCTTTGGAATCATTTGCGCGCATGATCAGGATTCGCCGCGATCAAGGTGAGCGAGAATCAGTGGCCCCACTCTATATCCCTTTCATGCAACTTTGGAAAAATCCCTCGGTCAATGAGCAAGCGCTTGGCATGAGTCGAAGCGCGTTTGAAGCGCGACGAATCGAGGATACCCTGTGGGCTGCCCGCGCGCGGGCTAGCATTGGTGATGGTGCAGCAGCAGCCAATTATGCCGAAGATGTTCTAAGCTACGTGGGTGCGGCCCTTGCCCAGTCTTATACGTTATCCCCAGAGCGCAAGAATACTCTAACTGCCACAGCAGCCGAAACGTACCACCTCCTTGCTTTTCGTCTTGCTGCTGAAGAACGTCATTGGGACAAGGCCTACGATATTGCTGAGTCCGGACTAGAACTTGGCTCACTGCCCGAAGAGTGGGCATTTCGATTACGCTGGAGCCAGGGCATCTACCGCTACCTGGCAGAGGACTACGAAGATGCACGCACAATTTGGGAAGGACTTCTTACCGACGCCACAGACCCAAAAGTTCGCCCTATGCTTTTGTTTTGGATCTCCCAGGCCCATATTAAGATGGGGCATACGGTGGAGTCCGGCTTCTACAGAAAATCACTCGTCGAGGATTTTCCTTTAAGTTATTACAGTGTGGTTGCGCTAAAACTTTCACCTGGCGCAGGCTCCGAGGATGCCTGGCACAATGCCTTTAAGAACATTCAGGATTTGCGACGGATACTCGCAGAGTGGCAGAAAATCGATATTGAAGATTTGCGGTCCGATCAACAGAAGGGGCCCAAATTAAGACGAGCAGAAATTTTAGTTGCCGCTGGTCTGTCAAATTACGCCTCAGCGACCCTTGATGATTTACAAAAAAGCTTTGATGTCAGCTCCGGCAATGACAGGCATGCCACCTGGGGCCTCTATTTATCCCGACTCTACGCCGCTTCTGGCTTGTGGCTTGGCTCCATCAGCTTGACCACCAAACTTTCAAAGTCCCCTGATTTTTGGCGCGATCACCCCGAACAAATGCTCGCGTATTTTCCCCGCCCTTACTCTTCGATCTTTGAAGCCGTTGGTAAGGATTCAGGCCTGGAACCGCACCGGCTGATGGGGATTGCCAGACAGGAATCGAGTTTTAGATCTGATGCGAGAAGTGGCGCAAATGCTTGGGGGTTGATGCAGGTGATCCCCCCAACCGCTCGGCGGCTGATCGAGCAATCCGGTGTGAGCGACCCGGCAAGTGTGCCACTTCCAGAAGCACTGCTCAAACCAGAGATCAATGTGCGTATCGGTTCCGCTTTGGTACGCGAACTGAGCGCGAAGTATGATGGCCAACCGGCTTCAATCTTCGCGGCATACAATGCGGGAGCCCAGACCTTAGAGCAGTGGCTCAGTCGACGTCTATTCGCCGACCCTTTGGTTTTCATTGAGATGATCCCCTACCAAGAAACTCGCGATTACGTGAAGGGCGTTTGGCGCAATGAATTGGTTTACGGATTTTTAGGCCAAGAAGCTGCCACATTGTCCAAAAAATAAACAAGGGTTCGAAATTGCTTTTTTAATTGGTTCCGTTCATGATACTAGCCTGTTGTTCAAAAATTTTAGACGGAGCATAGAGGCCTATGGCGACTAAAAATCTCCCTCATCGGGATCTCGACAAAGAAGGTAAAGGTTGGCTGAGTATGATTTTGATCATGTTCATGTTCCCAGCTTTGTTTTTTCTCTGTGTTTTCTTTCCAATTTGGGTTGGACTGACCCCGCGTTGGTAATTTTTGGCGGTTTGTTTCATGACAGTGCATTCTTCTCTCATCAGTGTTAATGGCGACGCGTCCGTTAAAACAGCGGCTCATAGTGCGACTCAGGCCGCTGCTCAATCCGCTGCTCAATCCGCGCCTGTCTCATGGCGCGATTATTTTCAGATGACCAAGCCCACCATCACATTGTTGGTGGTGGTCACAGTGTTCCCCGGTATTCTGCTCGCATCTCCGGAACAAATTCCCCACATGTCATTGATTTTGGCGAGCCTCATCGGCACTTGGCTTGCGTCGTCCTCTGCGGCTGTATTCAATCATTTGGTCGATGCCGAAGTCGATCGGCATATGGACCGCACACGAAAAAGGCCCGTTGCCAGCGGGCGAGTCATCACCAGAAATGCCGTTGTGTTTGCATCGACTCTGGGTTTGGCTTCAGTCCTTGTGTTATCCCTGTGGACAACCTGGCTAGCGGCCGTCATCGCCGTTGCCGCGAATGCTTTCTACGTATTGTTTTATACCATGTACCTCAAGCGTCGTACCGTTCAAAATATCGTCATTGGCGGCGCCGCCGGTGCCGTTGGGCCTTTGATCGGTTGGGCTTCTGTAGAACCTCACATTGGATGGGCCGCCTGGATGCTGTTCTTAGTGATCTTTCTATGGACCCCGCCCCACTTCTGGGCCCTCGCTCTCAAATACAAAGACGACTATGCTACAGCTGGCATCCCCATGATGCCGGTGGTCCGTGGTGAGGCTGCGACGCGCGTGCAGATGTTTTGGTATACGGTATCTCTGCTGCCCGTAGTGGCGTCCCTGACATTATTTGGTGCTGCAGGATGGTTTTACTTGGTTGCGGGTATGGCCTTTACACTCTATTTCGTTTGGATGGCCTGGAAATTAATGCGAACCGGTGACCCCAAAAGAGCCATGCCTTTGTTTCACTACTCATGCCTGTATCTATTTGGGATCTTTGGCGCATTGATGATCGACAGACTCTTTTTTGCCCTTTGACAGCTTGGAGCATCCACACCTTGGCGTTGATTCCATCAAAGAAAACACCTCATTCTCGCAAACCGTCCCCGTTCGGGGCGAGGTTTTGGTTGGGATCTGATGAAAGCGCTATCAACCTGAATCGATTTTGGCTGTACCTCGGTGCCATTGGCTTTGCCTTGTGCCTTTTGTGCCTGATCCGCACCATCAGAACTCACTGAGTTTATCGATGGTTAGCTCGCTTCCTTGGCCCTCTGGTGGGGGTGCGAGCAATCGTTTTTTAATGATTCTTGACATTTTATTAAAAAGATTTAAATTCCTTCTGAATCGCTGGTTTTAAGACCAAGCGCCCTGATGTTAGGAATCAAAACTATGATTGAGCAGGTAAAAGAGATTATTGAAAAGGACATCAACCCCCAGCTGGCATTCCACTCTGGTGGCTGCGAGTTGATTGATGTTGAGGACGGCGTTGTGACGATCCGGCTCTTTGGTGGATGTTCTGGCTGCCCGAGCAGTCATATCACGTTGTTCAACGGGATCGTTCCCATACTGAAGGAAAAAATACCTGACGTCAAAGATGTCATCTTGGGATAAACGCCATTTGGCCGGCAAAATTTGCCGGCCTTTTTTTTTAAAGTGTTTTGTCACCGCACCGATAGCCTGTGAGGACGACCCAAAAAAAGGGAGTATCCATGACAGGCCAACGATTTATTTTTATGATTTTGATTTACTGCTGTCCCGTTGCCTCGATGGCACAGATGTCAAGCCAGGGCCCTGGCAAAGGTCCACCGTCGCCCGGCATGGGCAGCAAATACACCTATCCCCAACCCAAAAAAGTCACCACCGTTTCTCCAGAATCAGTCAACCCTGCGTCACAGGTACCAGAGTATCCGGAGAGGAGCCGTTGGCGCCTGACCAACAAATTGTTTGCAACTGGCTCCAATCCTAATGAGGTTCCCGTCTATATGTTTGATTCCATATCTGGCCGCCGCTCATTGGTTGGCATGGCATCAGTTGGCGATGACCTGGTCATTGATGAGATCAAGGTCGCCGCCAGGCGTATACACTACAAATTCAATTGGAGTGGCTCCGCAGCCTACATCCAAAAAACGGGTGCCAAGGGAGAATTTTGGGTTGATGGCATCAATGTAGAATATGCGGGAAAAAAATAAACCGCGTCTGGAAACCCACGGGGCATGTGATCAGAAATATTTCGCCAGCCCCAAACCAACCTTGAGCTTACTGCCGGTCACACTCGCAACCAGGGCCTCTTCGCCAGGGCTTTCGATTTTGTGTTCACCACCCATGATCATTTGGTACTGAATCATCGGCTTCAACGCAATATGACCGCCCATAAATATTTTAGCACCGACATTGAATGCGGGACGCGTTTCGGCGTCAGACTCCTTGTATTCGCTGCCCCCGTCTTCCTTTAGGGAGACTGAAAGTGAGTAACGCTCTAGATCAATACCAAGAAATGGAACCATCTTATCCTGATGGATGTTTCCTAGATTGAACACAAATGCCGCGCCCAGGCCTGTGCCTTTCATAATCCTTGTGGTCGTAACCGCCTCGGTCCTTTTTTCAGTTTCTGAACTGTATGAGATCATTGGACCAGCCTCAAAACGGCCAAAGACGAACAGGTATTCAATGCTGAAACTGATATCTGTCGTCGTGATCTTGTAGGATTCATTTGAGTATTTCTGAGTTTTGCTTTCGGATTGGTAGGCTAGATCAAGATCCACAGCAGCCTTGTAAGGCAAGTTGGACTCCTGTTGGCCGTGACCCGAAACAGGCGCTGCCTCGGGGACTGTAGCGTCAACCTTTTTTCGTTTCTTCTTGACGGATTTTCCAGCTGCTGGAGCTGATGTTGGGTCCTTGCTGGGTGGCGCAACTGCGGCATCGGCTTCGTCCACGGCTTGGGCGATCAAACCTCGGTTGTCGGAGGATGAGGAGTCAGTTTCAAAATACTCATCCAATGAATCCTGGTTCATCTCGGAATTGATACTGGCGGACTGGTCTCGATGGACCTTCTCGGACGCCAGAGACACCTCGCATACACACCACAATCCCAGTAAGGATACTAATGACCGCTGCATGATCGTCCCCCGAATAAAAAGACCTTTTCTCATGATATCAAAGTTTGTCTTCAAATAAAAATGCCGCAAGCCTTATAAAATCCTCAGGGCTCAAAGTTTCTGCACGGCGGTTCAAATCCAAAGGACAATCATCATCGGATCGCCCGCGCATAAAGGGTTTTACGGCGTTTCGCAGTTTCTTTCTGCGTTGGGTAAACGCGACGCGACAGATTGTCTCGGTGTATTGCAGAAGTTTGCCGGGAGCGGGTTCATCGGGACGAGGACGTAGCGTCATCACCGCACTGTCGACTTTTGGCACTGGCGTGAAACAGGTTTTTTCTACTTTAAAATTGAACTCACAGTTGGCTCTGAGCTGACAATAAACCGACAGGCTACCGTAATCTTTGCTGTCTGGTGCAGCCACCACGCGTTGCGCAAACTCCAGCTGCACCATAAAAATCGCTGCATTAAGATGGTGAAGGTGTGGCAATAGCCACATGATGATTGGGGTGGAGATGTTGTAGGGAATATTACCAACCACGCCACAGGGAACATCGGGCGTTCTTTGAATCCATGATGCAAGGTCAAAATCAAGGATATCGGTATTCACAATCTCAATATTGTGCACCCGCCCCGCGTCGATCAGACCCAACATTCGTGCCGCGAAGCGTTCGTCTTTTTCAACCGCCGTCACCATGATTCCCGACCGTGCAAGCGCCTCGGTCAAAATGCCATTTCCGGGGCCGATCTCAAGAACACGCTTTATTCCAAGATCTTTTGCTTGTTCCACCACCTTGTTGACAGGCCAGTCAGTATTCAGGAATACCTGGCCGAGACTCTTCTTTTGGCTGATACGAGAATCGCTGTGACGAATTTTGGTACTTTGATCGCTGTAGCCACGACGCATGGTTGGCTTCCTATGTGATAATGGAGTCAGTTAGGGATATCTTTGGCGATAAACTGCTCAAACGGATAGCGAGAAAAAACATCCCAATTGCGTTGATGCATCGTCTGATTTGTACTCCATTTATAATATGCCATAGCAGCGATCATTGCACCATTGTCCGAGCAAAACCTCAGGGGAGGGAACCATATTGGTAAGTTTAACGCATCGTTGATCATGGTTTTAAACCTCTGATTGGCTGCAACCCCTCCGGCAACGATGACGCTTTTTGCCTCTGGTCGCAATGTTACGGCCAATTTCAGTTTCCTGATGATTTGACCAAGAGCCTCTTCCTGAAAGGCATAAGCGATATCGGCCAAAGCAACCTTTTTGTCATCAGCGCTCTTGATGGCAAGAGATACCGCCGTCTTGAGACCGGAGTAAGAAAACATCAATTGGCTTTTACGCTCAACCATACGTGGCATTGGCACCACTCCTGGCTTGCCAGTTTGTGCAAGGCGCTCAACGTGTGGCCCTCCTGGATAGGGTAGGCCCATCATTTTACCAACTTTGTCGAAGGACTCACCGCAAGCGTCATCAATGGTGTGCGCAAGCAGCTCATAATGAACCGGTGATACCATGTAGTACAGATTGGTATGTCCGCCACTGACGACCAGAGCCAGAGTGGGAAAGAGTGCATCCAGTGGCGCGTCGATGCCAAGGATAGCGCCATGAACATGCGCATGAACATGGTTGACTGGAATGAGTGGTTTACCTGTACTCTGCGCAAGTCCCTTTGCAAATGAAGCGCCAACCAGCAGGCAGCCAATCAGCCCAGGCCCCTGAGTGACTGCAATCGCATCGATGTCACTGACCAAGGTCTTTGTCTCGGTCAAGAGCTGATCAAACATGTTTTGAATGGCGGTCAGGTGTTCCCGGGCGGCGATTTCAGGAATCACACCGCCCCATTTCGCATGGGTTTCCACCTGCGACGCGATCAATGAACCAAGAACCTGTTTACCGTCCTTGACAAGAGCTAACGCCGTTTCGTCACAGCTGGACTCAACACCCAAAATTAGCATGGCCATGATGACCTCAGGTCATTATTTTTTTGATCTGAGGGCTTTCTTCGCCTTCTCACCCTCGGGACTGTTCGCATATTTTGTAGCAACTTCATCGTAGAATAAGCGCGAGGTATCTTTATCTCCCATCGCCTTAAATGCGTCGCCGAGTCGAAGCTTCGCAATGGCCATGTTTTTATCTGATGGTTTCGATTCAACCACTTCATTGAATTGAAGGGCTGCCTCTTTCGGACGTCCAACCTTGAGCAGGCTTTCTCCATATGCGATCAAGATTTGCTCACGCTCTTTGCCTTTGGCTTTTTTTAGGGCCAAGGGAGCATCCTCGACCACTTCTTTGTATTTTTTTCGCTCGAATGCCGACTGGATACTGGTGGCATCCGCATTGCTAGCCGAAGAGTCTTCTTTTTTGAGTTTTTTGCCGGATGCCCCCGACTTGTCGCTCACCTTTTCAGAGCCCTTGTCGGAGCCTTTTTCCATGGATGCCATCAGGTCTTTTTGGTTGGCTTCCAATGCATCCAATCGGGCCCTGATTTCCGCAAGCTGCGAACCGATGGATCCCTCCTGCGGCGTTTCCTGTCCAGGCATTTGCCCAGTTTGAACGCCAACCCGCAAGGCATCAATCTCACCTTTCATCCGCTTGACCTCAATGTTGAGGCGTTCAACATCAGAAGACGTTGTCGCGATCGTCCGATGATGCTGTTCCCCTGTCTTTTGATCGACGGCACGGTTTGTTGAAACATTGGTTTCAAGCTGCAGGACACGGGTTTGCAGGCGAAAAATATCGTCTTCCATGTCCTTCTTTTGCTGCGGCGTCATACAAGCCGATAACAAAAAAGCCGTGAGGCTTGATAAAGCAAAAAATGTTCGCCTTGGAATCTGTCTCATCAGTAAGAATCCTCCAGATGCTACGGGGCAGAATCTCATGCAGATTTTGTCATGAATTAATTGATTATTCTAGTTTTTTTGGGGGCTTAAGCAACCTGATTAAAATCAAAGCAGTAATTTTTACAAATCACGCCACGTTCTTGCCGCCAACTTTCGCACCGCGGGCGCGACGCCGAAGGTTTACCATCAGCTGAAAATATCGATTCGACTCCTGCTTCCATGTTCGGGCGAAGGATGGTTTTGCGTTTTGATCGACACAGACAAGTTTGTAGTTTTCCTTTGCGGCAAGTATACCGTTAATATCATTATGAAATCTTTTAAGCTCCCGGCGCCATTCGGGCGTTTGTTCCGCTTTTTTGCGCGCTACCGCGGCTTCTTCTTTCTTTATCGCCGCTTCTCCGCTATCCTCGGCCGGCGCGCTGGATTCAGCTTTAGCATCCGGGGTTTGGGCGTCCACAGTATCGTTAGCCTGCGCGGGTTCTTGAGACCCCATATCAGGTGGGTTGGCGGTTTCGTGCTCCAGCTCAGCTTCAGTGCTCTCGCTGATTGTGGCTTGATTGATGGTGTCTTCAGTTTGGTCGTTCATAGATTCCCACCAGGCATGATTATAGATCGGGCATCTTCACCAGTCGTGGTCACGGGAACGGTATCGGTCGCAGCGCGAAATTTTTGAGGGTGGCACCGCAGGAACAATGAAAAACCGGTGCAACAATTGTTTTGGTTACAGCAGAAAGAATGAACAAAATGAGTTTAGAAAATTCGGGCCTTGAGTTGGAAGATTCCATTTTAGAAGATGTGCCAGAGCGACCACTAAAGGACGACCAAATAACCACGGCAGCCACGTTTGAGGAGGCTGGCGTCAGTGCTGAGGTTGCGACCGCCGTAAAAAAAATCGGTTGGACAGCTCCCACTCCCGTACAGGGCATGTGTTTGCCCTTAACTACAAAGGGTCGTGACGTAGCCGGTTTTGCGCAAACAGGAACTGGGAAAACAGGTGTCTTTGTCATCACGGTTGCCGAGCGTTTGCATGGGCAACCAATCCCTGTTCGCGCTCGCAAGGACGTTGCTGTGCCTGAGGTGATCGTGCTAACCCCCACGCGCGAGCTAGCCATGCAGATCGATGACGATGCGCAAAAGGTCATCGCTCCACTTGGTATCAAGTCTGTACCCGTTTTTGGCGGCGTAGATCTCGAAAAACAAGCCGCGGCGTTCAAGGACGCGCCACGGATGATTGTGGCGACCCCGGGACGACTCAAAGATTTCTTTCAGAGAAAAATCGTCGACTTATCCCAAGTGAAGATTTTTATTTGTGACGAAGCCGACCGGATGTTTGACATGGGCTTTATCGATGATGTGGAATACTTTCTGGACAAGATCCCTGAAGAAGCGCAAAAACTCTTATTTTCCGCAACCACTAATGACAACGTTAAAGAACTTGCGTTTGAGTACCTCAATCAGCCAGCCTATATTTCGGTGAATCCAGAGGAGCTGACGCCGGAGCTTATTGATCAACATGCCGTGATCTGTGATACCTCCAATAAACTGCAGGTCATGCTTGGCTTGATTCGCGAGCATCACCCCGTTTGTGCCATCATCTTCACAAACACGAAGATGACAGCCGAATGGCTGCATTTCAAACTGGCGGGAAATGGGATCGACGTGGATTTGATTACCGGTGACCTCCCGCAGAAGAAACGGATTCAGTTAATCCAGCGCATTAAGGAAGGCAAAGTCAAGGCCCTCATTGCGACAGACGTGGCCAGCCGTGGTTTGCACATTAGTAAAGTGAGCCATGTCTATAACTTTGATGTTCCTGACGATCCCGCCAATTATGTGCATCGCATTGGCAGAACTGCCCGCGCTGGAGCCAAAGGCAGCTCCTACACCCTCGTTTGTGAGGATTACGGAGAAAATATACGACCCATTCAAGACATGCTTGGCTCAAAAATCGAGCTGAAGGGTGAATGGTTCAATCCAGAGTACCTTAGCATCAAAGATCTGGCTGGCAACCCGTACGCCCAGGGAGGTGCTTTATACAGAGATCCTAAGGATCGATTCGACCGCAAAGGCGCCCAATCTCGGAGTGATGAACGCGGCGGTCGAGGTAAGTTTGCAGAGCGAGAACGGTCTGAACGCTCGTCACGAGCTCCATCTCCTAAAGGGCCCGATAACCTTTCCCACGCTGCAAAATCAGGCAGAACCATCCATCAAAAATCATCGGATAGCCGGCAGCAGCGAGATCGCCAAGACGTGCCTGGCAAAGCGCGTCAATCATCAGCTCAAAGACACGGGGCGAGCACGCTGAGCCACGCCCAAAAACCAGTCGTCTACCGGGCGGAAGGGACGCCGATCGGCATTGTTGGTTGGGTGGTCAAGCTCTTTAAAGGCCTGTTTGGCATGAAGTGAGGTATTGCCTCCTACAGCTGATGGTCGTTAGAATAAAAGCCCACTAAAGGGAACGTTGAGGTGCTATGTATGTCTCAGGTCATCGTCACAGAAGATAACTTAAAGCAGCGTCGGCAGAAGAGCGCTGAGAGCGAGCGGCAAATTGATAGCGAGGGCGCCATGAACCGTTGGCGCATGTCCGATGTAACTGGATTTGACCCAGTCGCCGCCGCGGTTGGAATTGCGGTTTTGCCCATTGCGTTGAGCTGGTACATCATCGGAGCCTTAGTAAAACTCGCGATCTATGTGTCTATTTCCGTCAGTCGTTTCGTTGGCTCGTTGATCGGACGCTCGAAGGCCCTGTAAATGGTCTCTCTGTTAAAGATTTGAGCGAATGATCTTCATCATAGCCGTGACCTCGACTTCAGTCATGGGGCCTCTTTTCACGTACAAGGGTTTGCCGTCCCTTCCAAATATGACCACATTCACAGAGTCGTCTTTGAGATCCCATCCTTTCACTAACGCCTTGTTCAGGTCCTTGACGTAGATTGTACGGGGGAATTTCTCCTGTTTTTTCTTGAGCTCACTATCGATCATACTATTCGGATACCATGCCGCAGCCATGTTGATAATAGCAACACTGGCATGTTTTTCCGGAGGGAAATGTTCAACATCGTAGGCTTTTTCCACTATCTCATTGAGTTTTTTTTCCTCGGGATCAATGTAAAAAAGACTGACAATTTTGCCGGTTTTGGCGATTTCTTCAGACGACCAAGGATCACCGGACACTTTGCCGCCCGCAGGCCCCTCCAGCTTTATCATGGCCGGCGTCTCACTGACAGCGATGGGAGAGGCCTGGACCGTTTGACTGCAGATCATTGTGATCACTAATCCGAGAATTTTTTTCATAACTGCACCTTTCTCCATACGCATTGATTTCAAATGACGAAGACCCACATTTAACGTATATCGGTCACCTGCGAGGAAATTTAGAGGTCATGTCTAAATTTAATTTTGTCACAATAGTGAAGAGCGCCCACCAACTCGGGCGACGGGTCACCGCTTTATCCTTTATCGGGTTGATTCTGATTGGCAACCTCTGGTTGATCAAGAAGTTTACGGGTGAGGTCGCTTCTGACTGGAGTGCGTCGCTTTTCTATTTTTTTAGCTTAATGGTCGCTATCGGGGCGCTTTTGATGGTGCCGTATTGGGTGAAACCATCGAAAGACTCAGAGGAATCTGGCGTTGATTGAAACATCAACCAAAGACTCACGATTAATGGGGGAGGTTATGCCCACCGATAACACTCCTAAGTTGGAGTATCATTAGGGTACACGATCTTTAAGTTTTGTGTCGACCGTAACGAACACCTTCAGTCGAGGAGAGGCTTTCTTTGAAGAAGTCTAAAAATGATCGAGACAAAGCCATGCAGCCGGTTGTGAAAGCGGCTGTTGCTGCGTCAGAGTCCTCAACGAAAGGATTTTCAGACAATACAACAACCCGAGCATCGCTTCAGATCGCTAGCGAAACATCGTCTGCGTCGCGACGGACCGGCGACCCTGGTCAGTCGCTGATTCCTGCTCGACGCATTCATCACGTGCTGGAGCGAGCTAGGGGCAAAAATCTCCTAATCTGCATCAAAGGCTATCCAGATCCCGACAACATTGCGGCGGCTTTGTGTTTGCAGTGGTTGGCTCGTCACCATGACATCCGTACCAAAGTCCTGCATTTTGAGGAGATCTCCCATTATGAGAACCGGGCACTGGTAAAAAAACTGGACATCGAGATAGAGGAATATCACCCCTCGCTGGACCTGAGTCAGTGGGATTATTTTGCGGTCAATGACGCCCAAAGCTGTGAGCTTCCCATTAAATTACCAGCTCAGTGTAACTTGCTGATTTTCGTCGACCATCATAAAGCTTTGGGAACCATCTCAGGAGAATTTGTCGATATTCGCGAGCACAGCGGTTCGACCTCGGCGATTTATGCTGAATATTTGATCGATGGACCTACTAAATTTGAGGGCTCCAGCACTGAACAAACCAAGATTGCCACCGCGATGATGCACGGCATCCGAAGCGACACGGATAATTTTGGCAACGCAACCCCCATGGATTACCGCGCTAGCGAATTCTTGGCAAAACATATGGATAAGGATTTGCTCAATCTCATTTCGCGGCAGTCGATCCCCGCGAAGACCATGGACTTGACCCAAATTGCTCTGCAACGTAAGGACATCAAAGGAACGTTCATGTTCGCTGGTGTTGGCTATGTCAGGGAGGAGGATCGCGATGGTATTGGGCAATGCGCGGACTATCTTTTACACCGTGAAGGAATTGACACAGTCATTGTTTACGGCGTTGTGGGAAATGAATGGATTGATGGATCCCTGAGAACAAGGTCTCACACACTAGATCCCGACAAATGGATCAAGGATGTTTTTGGGCAAGACAAAAACGGTCAATTCTATGGCGGCGGACGCAAAGACAAAGGTGGGTTCCAAATTCCTCTGGGTGTCTTTGCCAATGTTTCAGACAAGGAACTACTTTGGATTTTGATCAAGAAGACTATCGATGAGCTCTTCTATGACAAAATCGGAGTTGACGGCAAGCCCGGCCACGACGAGATTCAATCCGGGAAAGTCTGACACAAATGATATTTATAATTTGGGCACAATCCTAGCGGCAGTTCATCTGGTTTTTGAGCCATTGGACAAAGCTATCATCAGAATTCTCAACCGGAACGATTAAAACACACGGTGTCTCATAGGAATGAATCTCGCGAATGCGCGCTGAGCATTGATCGACTAAAACTCGTGATGTTTTCACAATCATAACGGTTTCAGAATTGGTTTCCAGACGGGATTTCCATTCATAGATACTCTCCATGGTCGGAAAAATATTCACACATCCGGCAAGGCGACGCGTCACAATATCACGCCCGATTGTTCTAGCTTCCTCAATGTCCTTGCAGGTTACGTAAAGTAGCTTCACCGGATTGGTCATGATGTTTAAGCTTTCTCCCGTCGTTATTGTAGAATGAATTGCCTTTGTCCAATCGTGATTCGATTTGGATTTGGCGCGTTTTGAAGAGTCAGGGTTAAATCTCTTAGAACCGCAGGATGACTGAAAATATTCATATGACCGTGACTTTCATCTGCATTTGGCAGATAGCGCATCGCGACGACGTCAATGACAGAATTTAATTGGGAAATCAAAAATCCATCGTGCCCTATCCGTGGTCCAAATTCTCCAGCTGCGAAGAAATTTAAGATTTTTGACAGTGCGAGCGGAATATCTGCAGCCGAAGGTCCGGGAAGGCTCTGCTCGATAAGGGTACCATTCACGTAAAGCGTGATGCGGTCCACGATCAACAGAAGATCTGGCAGTAGTGAACGGAAACGAAATAATTCCATATCCCCGCTGGCAAGCACTAGGTTTCGCACCGGGCATGGAAACGATGATTTTATGGTCGCAAAAGACGCGCCGGGTGCAAATTGCCGTTGATAATCGCGACTCAAAGCCGCGAGAGTTTCAACGGTCAGACGGGCTCCCATGCTGTGGGCGATCATGTTTATGTTGTGATACAGACGACCTTGACCGCAAGTGATGCCGATCAATTTTAAAAACTCATCAATATTCGCATCTGCTGACATGCGATCTTGGAGGTAGGGACGCGCAAAAAATGGCGCTCCGGTCGTAATCCACGATTCAATATTTGGGTCATCGACCGCCTTACCCTGGGATGGCCAATCAAAAATCAACGGTTTTGACCGAAATGCCGTGATTCCTGATCCTGGATTTTCAAGAGCGGCAAAAATCTCCGCACCGCGCTGGATAGCATTCTCAAAAGTATGGTTATAGCCATGGACAAAAAACGTGACTCTGGATTCAAGGTTCGGATCAAAAGCACCATGGATTAACTCCGAATTAAACGAAGCATCATCGACATACCGCTGCGGTACAGCAAGATTCAACTTCCCGATTTGGTAGTAAGGCGGCGTATCAAAATATAAAACGCCCTTTTCCGGCATTAAGGGCGATATATACCCGGAATATGCGCTTCCCGTATCAACAGGGTTCGCGCTTGGAAGTCGCGTCGTATACCAATTGATGCGAACTTCGCCGGGTGGCGGCGTTTGATAGTCCCTGAGCCTGCCAGGTTGAGATCCCGTTGTCTTGCAGGCGGTGAAGAGCAATACGGGCCAAAATAACGCTAGATGTTTGATGATTTGAGCTGAATGCCTCGTTGCCATACAGACAAGCCTTGTCCAGACCTTGATCAGATTACTTGACTAAACGCACAGACCCCTGACATTTCCTTCATCACCGGAGACGCAGGATTTATTAACTTGGATTGTTTACCTCCCTGAACGTCTTTTTGGCTGATGACCAGTCCCAGTTCCTGTCCATTGGAGTCGGCCTCAACAACAAGATTGTAGAGTTCGCCATCCCGCGCCTCTAGCTCTTCGATAGCAGTTGTCTTAGTTTGACCGTAGTGAGTGATCTCGCCAAGACGTTTGATGTGCCCTTCAGCCGCAGGGTACATGGTCACAGTCACAAATGGTACGTCTGCATAAACATAGAATTGACAGGTGATTTTATCTTCAGTCTGGGCGATCGCACTTGTCATCGAGGTTATCAACGCCAGCAAACAAATCAACGCACGCATAGTCACCTCCTGTAGGTTTTTGGGCTTACGTATTCTATCATGGAAGGGTCTTGATCGTGATCTTTTTGAAGATCACCTGATCGCCATGGTGCTGGAGTAGAATACGTCCGGCCGGACCCTTGGCAAAATCTTTAATATTTTGAAATTTGCTCAGTTTCAGTCTGTTCTGAAAATCATCGCTGAACCGGTCAAATACCAAAATCTTGTGACCGTTGAGCCAATGCTCACCAACGCCATTCCTGTAAATGATTTTTGAATGATTGACGGTACCCGGCGGATCGATCGTCTTATCGGGCCCGGGTGCATAGAGATCGTAAAGCGCTCCTGTCTGACGATGAGCACCCACACGTCCATCGGGATGCCTCGCATCATCAACAATTTGGTATTCAAGTCCTACTGGTCCTATCGAGGGAGCGACTAGGTACTTCACTCCTGAATTCGCCCCATACGTGATGATCCAGCTGAATTGCAGATCAAAATTTTTGAATGAACAATGTGTGACCAAATGACTGAATGGCCCACCAACTTTGGTCGTAAGCGTGTGGTCTTTGAACGTCCATCCTCCATTGGGCGACTGGCGGTCCGGGAGTTCGAAGAAAAATTTCGACCATGTCTCACCACCAAGGAGATCAACCGGTTGTTCCAGAGGAAACAGCTCAGCGCATTGGTGGTCCAATAAGATCGACTGCCCTGTGACAGACACTTCCTTAATCGAGGATTTATCCCCCGGAACACCCTGCGCCCCCGGGGATCTGCAACCTTGGATGAGGGCCATTCCGAGCCAAGCGGTGATGGTCATTGAGCTTTTGATACCGACTCCTTTTTTGGGCGATTTTTAATCATTGCCCCTGTAAAAAATCTTGGGTTTGCCGTTGACGCTCCTGTTTGGCCAGAATATTCAGTGGATGCTCGATTTGATTTTACCGGAGGCTCTATGTCTGACGCTATATTATTTCCAACTGAAGACCAACTCTCGGCGCTTTCTCAGCGCGTTGGCGGGTTGGTCTACGGCGTCTATTCGTTTCCGGCTATCGACCTACAGTCGTCAAAAAAAATGGCGGTCCAGATTGCCAGCGGGCAAACCCTTGGTTATGTGCCCGATAATCTGGAGATTTACGAAAACTTTGTCGGTCGGGTGGCTAAGGTTCAACAATCTGAACGCACGGGTTTTGTAGAAATCGCCTACCCTGCTAGTCTATTCGCGACAGATATTGCCGGAGTTCTTACGGTACTTTTTGGCAAGATTTCCTTTTCCCCGGGACTACGCTTGGAGGCCATTTACGGTGACGAAGCTTATTTGGGACGTCTGCAGGGCCCAAAATTTGGACTTGAGGGCATCCGTAAGCGCGCTGGTAAATCAAGTTCAAGTCACCCACTCTTGATGGCCATCTTGAAACCCGGTCTTGGCCCGTCCAATGCGCCTATCGCCGCGCAATTTGGTCACCTCGTCGCGGCTGGTACAGACCTGGTCAAAGACGATGAGACCCGTATTGATATCTCGTTGGATGACGCCCTAAGACGTTTGGAAAAGGTTCTGACGGCTGGTGCGGGGCGTGGCATTTACGTAACACATTTGACAGGGCCTGCCTTTGAATTGAGGGATCGAGCACTCCGCCTTCAAAAGGCTGGAGCTCAGGCATTTCTTTTTTGTCCCTACACCTACGGCCTGTCATGTCTTCAGGCTCTATGCGCCGATCCAGAGATCCAAGTGCCCATCTTCGCTCATCCAGCTTTCACGGGAGTCATGAGTTCAGGTACCTCTGCGATCTCACCCCAGGCGAGTCTCGGGACTTTGCTGCGATGGGCAGGCTGTGACGCAGTACTATATCCAAGCCCCTACGGATCCATTGCTTTGGCAAAACAAGATGCCAAACAGGTCCATGAGGCATTAGTGCGACGAGAAGGTTGCATACGGCAGACTGCTTCCGTACCATCTGCAGGCATCATGCCGGAGCACGTCGTCAGGATTAAAGAAGATTTCGGATCAGATGTCGTTGTTAATGCCGGGACAGGAATGGCACGATCCGGCGGCGGTGTCGAGGCTGGTGCACGCGCCTTTATCGAGGAAATCACCAAGTATTTTGGAGTCTGACCCACTATGACGTCGCGTAACCCGTTTCCGTCGCCCACACCATTTGAGAAGGTCCTGCTTCAGGAGCTTGCTAAGGTCGCAGCGCGTTGCTACGAGCGCGGTTGGTCGTGGGGAACCGCAGGGAATTTCAGCATCCGCGGCCAGGACGGTCTCATCTGGCAGAGCCCTACGGGACTTTGTAAGGGCGAGCTAAGGCCTGATCTATTTGTAGCCGTGGAGCTTGCAACGGAATCTGCCATCGAACCTTGGACCCAAAAACCATCTGCTGAGATGCCTGTGCACGCGGGAATCTACAAGGCGGTCCCCACAGCACGATGCGTGGTTCACACCCATCCTCCCAAGGTCGTCGCCGCAAGCCGCGGGAGGCAACATCTCACTTTTCAGGGCGAAGAGATGGCTAAGGCTATGGGCCTGTTGAATCACCAGGACTCCTTGACCATTCCAATACTGCCTAACGGCACGCCCGAGGAGATGAAGGCTTATTCAGCACGAGTTAAAGTCGGCATACCGGACATCGCCAAAGTCGTGATTCTTGAAGGGCACGGCGTCTGGGCTTGGGGTAAAACTCCGATGGAGGCCCTGGCATACCTCGAAGCATTGGAGTTTTTATGCCTTCCCAAATGAATGAGGTCTCCAGAGCCATGGCCGTGAGCACCGTTAGTAAACCGAGTGATATGAATGACTTGATTGATGCGCGTCATAAGATCGATGTGATTGACCTCGGACGTATGCGCTATGGAGAGGCTCTGCAGCGCCAAGAGACGATGCATGAGCAGGTTGTGAACGCACCGTCACGCCACACGATTTTCACAGTGGAGCACGAACCGGTACTGACCATGGGAAAAAATTCCGATGGAGCGCATTTGCTGTTCCCTAGGGATTTCTACCTACAGCAAGGCATTGAGATTTTTGAAACCGAACGAGGCGGCCAGGTCACAGCCCACATGCCCGGTCAGTTAGTCATTTACCCTATTTTAAATATGACTGATCTTCAGCTTTCAGTGCGGGATTACGTCTGGCTGCTAGAGGAATCCGTGATTGCGACTCTGTCGATTTTTGGCATCAAGGCGCATCGCGATGACGAACATCCAGGCGTTTGGGTCGCTCATCAAAAAATTTGTGCTATTGGGGTGCGAGTCAAGGCCAGAACGTCCATGCACGGACTGGCACTGAACATTGACAATGACCTGTCGTTATTCGGAAAGATTGTTCCATGCGGCATCAAGTTTCGTGGCGTAACCAGTATGGCACGTCTGCTCAACGCAAACATCGACTTTCATCGGGTGCAAAGCCTTCTTCTTGACCAAATTCTTGGTCGCCTCAGTTACCGGCGCCAGGGTAAGAATTGTACATGACAAAATAAAAACCGTGGTCGATTTCTGTTTTAATGCGGCGACCTCTGCTTTTGCAAAACGTGACGTAATTATTAAATGATTTTTCATCAGCGAAGCATTTAATCATCAATTTACAATCCGGACAAACCATCATGGGGTTGTGAGCAACATGACTTCTTACGGTTTGACGGCAGCATTTGGCAAGACCCTGAAGCGTGCCCTCATCCATGATCGCGTCAAAACAAATGGACTTAGCGTCACTGGCATTAACGGCAGGGGTGGTTTGGGTGTCCGTGCTCATTCAAGGGCATCCTTAAGGTTCAAGTTTGGTGCGCAGATATTAGCCACGAGGGGCATTAAATTCAATAGATTTCCATGGCCCCATGACGGGATCTTGGAATCTAATCCCTGAAAACAACTTGTTTATTTGACTTATCTCAAATTTGGGCATTTTCGTCCGAGGTATGGACCGTGACCGAGCGACGGACATTTATTGAAATAACGAAATGATTTCGGGTCATTCTCAACGAAGAGGCCACCGATGGACCGTGAGACCTTAAGGCATCAACAAGAGCGACAAATGCTCGAGAGCTTGCGATTTAGTGTGTCATCACGAGCGGAGTCCCTTGCCATAGGCCGCCTCGCACATGATCTTACGGCTGCTGCGACGGCCTTCATTTTGATGGTGGAAGAAGCTGAGCATCAGCTGGGGACAAGTCCAGACCTAAAGCAGCAATTGAAATTACAGCAGCTAAGAGATCACGCAAATCGCAACCAATTGATCATCACAAAAATTGCTGAGGCCCTGAGACAAAAAGACCCTTCGGGGGGAGCCCCATGAGACCCCCTGTCATTTACCACGTCGACGATGAAGTACAGATTTTAGAGCGCTTTGAACGCCTTATCACAAAGGCTATTCCAACTGCGAGGCTAAAAGGCTTCTTTAACGCTCAAGCATTTGAGGCCGCACTCACGGAAGGGCAACCGGTGGATGTGTTTGTCATTGATGTGTTTTTGGATCATTCAGAAAGTCCCCGCGGCGTGGCGCTTGCGGAACTCTGCCGAAAACTCTATCCGGCTTCAGCTGTGATCCTATGCTCTTCTTCATCCGACCTGCGACTCATTAGGGATGGCATGACACGGGGTGCTGACGATTTTATTGCCAAGGATGCGCCGCCACAAACGATTATCACTGCGATCAGTGCAGCCATGAGAGTTTATTTTGACCGCACGACCCAACAACCTATCCATGCATCAAAATATGTGGGAACAACCATTCGGGATATTGCCGAACGAATTCCGCGCCTTCTGCAGTCAGCGGTCAACGGCGTCTATATTGAGGGAGAAAGCGGTTCCGGCAAGGAAATTGTCGCCAATTTATTTGAATCTGCCATGCCCTCTGGGGTTCCATTTATCAAAGTCAATTGCGCCGCTTTATCGCCACAGTTGATATCGAGTGAACTTTTCGGGCATGTGAAGGGAGCTTTCACGGGCGCCATCACAGAAAAAGAGGGTCTCCTTGAGGCTGCCGATGGCGGTTGGATTTTTTTAGACGAGATCGCACTTATGCCGGCAGAGGCTCAGGGAGCTTTACTGCGTGCACTCGATAACCAAACCCTGCGGCGACTGGGATCCAACAAAGAGCGGCCTGTGAATTTCAGGGTTATTTCTGCCACCAATGAGTCTTTGGCAGCAAAAGTCTCTGAGGGAACATTCCGCAAAGATCTGTGGCAGAGGCTTTGTGAAACCGTAATCACGCTTCCGCCCCTGCGCCTGAGGCGTCACGAGATTTCCGACCTCGTGCATTTTTTCTGCACGTCGATGCGCGGTGGACCATACACACTGGCCCCACGCGTGCTTGATATTTTGCAGTCGTACGATTGGCGTGAGGGCAATGTTCGGGAATTACGCAATGCTTTGCGGGCGATGACCGAAAAAGCCGTAGATGGAATTTTGACCCCTGCTTCGATCCCCGCGCACATTTGGGATGCAGTGGAAAGCTCAGCCCACGCAACCTCTGGTCGCCGCGGACTGCGCGTCAGTTGGGACGGCGATCAACGGCCTGACTTTGACCGCCTCGTCGCGGAGTTACTGCTTGAATTGATCAGAGCCGAGTTCAAATCGCGGGGACGTCTATCGGTCCGCGCCCTCGCCAAAGCCCTCGGAATTCCAAAGTCATCCATGCCCACAAAAATTAAAGCGCTCATCGACTCTAGGATCATAACCACCGAGGATCTGCAGACGATGATAAAAATGGCGGATGCAGACTAATGCCGCTTCAGGGCCGATCGTTCATATTTTTGCGCTGAAACATTGCATAGCTTTTGAGATAGGTAAAACCAGTGGTCAGTTGAATGTCTTTCTGCAGAGGCTCAGGCCACTGGCGAATGGCTTTGGTGATCCCTTGATTGGTCGCTATGTCACTCAGGTCCGCGCTTTCGATATGGCCTTTGAGGTCGGACTCTTTCTTGGATTCGGCACCTTCGCGTTCCACTGAGTTTTTGTCGGAAATATAGACATCGGGGCGAATTCCTTTGGCCTGAATGCTGCGGTCCTTTGGCGTGTAGTAGCGGGCAACGGTGAGTTTTAGGCCACTACCGTCAGGTAGAGAAATAAGAGTTTGCACGCTCCCTTTACCAAAAGTTGTCGTACCCACCAACAATGCCCTTTCATGATCTTGAAGGGCACCAGCAACGATTTCTGATGCTGAGGCAGATCCACCGTTGACGAGCACGACGACGGGAAAAGAGGCAATCGTTCCGCGTTTTCGCGCAAATTCTCGCTCCACTTTATCTTTGTCACGACCAACGGTGCTGACGATGATGCCACTATCAATAAAAAGGTCAGCAACCGCCACGGCCTGATCAAGGAGGCCGCCTGGATTGTCGCGCAGGTCAAGAACCATGCCAGTGAGCTTGGAGGGACCTTGTTTTTGAATGAGCGCTTCAAGCTCATCAGCGGTATTTTCCTGGAAGCTTGAAATCCTGGCATATAAGGTTGAATTTTCCAGCAGGTGACCGCGCACGGATTTCACCTTGACGATTTCACGTGTCAGCTTGAACCGAATCGGATCTTTGACGTCTTTGCGGGTGATGGTTAGTTTCATGATACTTCCAGGATCGCCACGCATGCGGTCAACAGCATCAGGATTTTTCATTTTAGACACCAGCTGGTCATCGATTTCGATGATTTCGTCTCCTGCTTTGACTCCAGCTTTGTATGCAGGAGTATCTTCGATAGGACTGACGACGATAATTTTTCCGCGTTCCTGAGAGACTATGATACCAACGCCCCCAAATTTTCCTTGGGTGTCAATGTTCATTTGTTCGAAGGCCTTTGCGGGCATCAGCATCGTATGAGGATCAAGATGTTCGATGATCCCACGAAGAGCGTTTTGAACCATCTGCTCTTCTTGGACTTTATCCGGGTCAACATACATGTTCTCAAGATAGAATAGCCCGCGAGCCAAAGTTTCCAGATTTCTATAACGCGCTGATGTTTCATCTATTTTTGGCGTCACGTCATTTTTTTGGGGTGCCGCATCAAGACGTGATATCGATGGAACACAAAAAACAAGAATGATCGCGATCGCCGTCTTTAAATTCGTTTGCCTTCGCATAAAATCATTCACCTCGCCTGACTTCCAGCTTTTTCATTAAGTTTTTGCTGAGCGGACTTGAGTCGCTCAGCATTCAATTGCGTCTCTAATTCCGCCGCATTTTTTGCATCGGTCAGTCGAAGCCCCTCAATCCGCCTGTAATCTTGAACAACGCCAAGTGCCGTCCTCAGATCGCCTCGGTTCCTGTAATAGGTTGCTAACCGCTCAGTCGCCTCGAAGCATCCCGGGCAAGAAAGGCGCGCCTGTTCCCATTCTGATTTCGCAGCGTCAAATTTTTTGCGTTCTTCAAGCAAAAACGCGAGCCTTGAGCGGCTGAGATAGAACGTCGGATTCTCTGCAAGGGCCCTGCGATAAGATTTTTCAGCAGCCACCAAACTGCCGCGTTTTTCGGCAATCAGTCCTAGATTGTGGTAGAACCGCTCGGAATTTCGGTAAGGTGGCGTTTCTTTAAGGTTTAACCCCTTTAAGATCATTTTCTGAGCTTTATCGAGTTGCCCTGATTCAAGATATGCAGAGGATAAATTTAGCGCATTGACGGCGGTCTGACCAAGGTTCCAAGCCATTTCCATGTGTTGGACTGCTTTGTTCGGATTTTTAAGCGCCAAATGTGTGAGTCCCATCAGGGTGTGGGCTTTGATATTCTTGGGCTCCCGCTCCAGCACCGGCCGCAGCTCAAACAGGGCTTTGTCTGGCTGTCCAGATTCGAGGAACGCCGCAGCCACAGACAAATCGGTGTTGGATTCTTCCTTGGCCGTCTTGTCCTGATTGTTGTTCAGGGTTTGACACCCGGTCATTCCCAGTATTAGACTAAAGGCCACCAAGTAATTAAAAGCATTCGTCATCAGACCAACTCCACGAGAAATGGTGTTCATGACCAAAGCTCTAGTGTACCACGAAGATTGCGGGATTGGTTCTTTACCTGGAGAAAAAAATGGGCGATTCGAATTCAAACAGTCATGACTGCCCAGCACTACCGATGGATGAAGCGCGTCTACAATTTGGGGCCTGGTTACGGGCGGCGCGAGAGAGGGCTGGCCTTTCGATCGAGGCCATCGCCCAAGAGACGAAGATCAGCAAAAGCTATATTTCAAGCCTCGAATCGGGGGCGATGGACGCCCTTCCCGGTAAGGTTTTCGGTCGTGGGTTTGTCAAAAATATCACGCGTCTTTTAAAATCCGATGGAACCGAGGGCCTACGGCTTTATGATGCATGCTGGGGATCGCCATTGCAGGACGCCAAACCTGGCAATGACCCAGCAAGCGAAACCGAGCCGCACAAAACAAAATCGGTCATGGCCCGCATTGCCGAACCCGTTGATGTTTCATCCGTCGTCTCGCAGAGACTCATGAAGCCAGATTTCGCCCCAGCCGGAGAAAGTCTTAGGCTTCCTGCCGGCAAAATCGCGGGTTATATGGAGACTCTTTTGCGGCTTCCAGCAGGGCTCATGCGTTCTCTGGCAATGCCCCATGTCAGACTTTGGATTTTGGCCTCAGTGGCCTTGGCATTAGTGCTGCTTGTTTTTGGGCGTTGGGCTGCGGTCAACTTGCACCGTAGCAAGCTGTCTTTGAGCTCTGTATCTACGCAAAAACAATCAGAGGTTACTCGACAAAACCATCCACAGGTCCATCCACAAATGCTGGCGGACCGCTCTGCAAATAAGCCCGGCGACATGCAAACTCAAGAAGCATCGGCTATCGCTGATGCAGCAAACACCGTACAGGCAGTTCAAGCTCCCGTACCAGCATCTACGGTCACCGACATAAAAATCACCACCGCGCAGGCAACCATCAACGCAGAGTCGAAACTTCCGACCGCGTCTGAGACGGCACAAAAATCCTTGGACTCCGCTGAGGACAACCCTTTGTACGCACCCTCGACAGCCGGCGCCGCATTTGAGCAGGTCTTGGAACTAAATGTGTCAGAGGATGTTGAAGTGCGGATGATCTTGGATGGAAAAAAAGTCGACAAAACATGGTTTGAGGCTAAATCCCATCGCTATACTTTCAACGACCGTGCGGAAATCTATATCCTTGATGCCAGTAAATTGGACATGATTTACAATGGCAAGTCTCTTGGGGCATTGGGGAATCCCGGCCGGAAACGTAGGATTTTTCTTCAGGCAAAAGCTTCCGTAGATGATTTTCCTAAATAAATAAAAGCTGTTATGTGCTGCAAAAGGTGCCCACCGTTGCCCCAGCTTCGGTGGGCTAAAGTTTTTTGGTGGCACACCGAATCCTTTTAAGTAAGTCGGAAGGCTTACAGGATATCCGGACAGGATGAGTCAGGCGCTGAGGCACCGAGGCTCTTACGGAGATGAAGGAAGCTTTGGGTCTTTGAACCCACTTCAAGTGTGTGGGCCTAGGATGGGCCGGATTGCCAGGAGGGCAGTTCAATGGTCTTCTTACCTGTCGGATCTCAAATTCTAACCGTGCTTATTTCCCTTCAAATCAGCAGAATTTTCAAGTAAATTTGCTACCATAGCCGAAGTTGTGGCCAACTTGAGGATATGGAATTGGCGATTGAAACAATATTAACGATCACAGATATGCGCGCAGCCGTGACAGCCTGGCGCCAGGCAGGTCATCGTGTGGCTTTTGTGCCCACGATGGGAGCGCTCCACGAGGGGCACCTGTCCTTGGTAAGAACCGCCAAGCTGGAGGGTTTTCGAGTGGTGGTGAGTATTTTCGTCAATCCCCTGCAGTTTGGCCCCTCCGAAGACTTTGCGCGCTATCCGAGAACCCTGAAAGACGACATCGAAAAGCTTCGCACCGTAGAATGCGACGCGATCTTTGCCCCTTCAGCCACGGAAATGTATCCTGCCGGTTTTCAGACGACCATCCACAACAAAATGATGTCCTCTGGACTTTGCGGCAAATTTCGTCCCGGACATTTCGATGGCGTTTTGACCATTGTTGGCAAGCTTCTAAATGTTGTGACACCTGACGTGGCCTTTTTTGGGAAGAAAGACTATCAACAATGGCGCTTAATCGAGCGGATGGTGAGCGATCTAGAATTGCCATACGTGATTCGCGGATGTGACACGGTGCGAGAATCAGATGGCCTCGCCATGAGTAGCCGAAACCGCTATCTTTCAGCAGATGAGCGTGAACAAGCGTCATTAATTTTTCGTGGTATGACGGCGTGCCGCGAACTCTGGCAAAAAGGCGAGCGGCAAACAGAGCAAATCTTGGCGGTGTTCAGGGATTATATAGGGCGTTGCCCGCAGATGAAAATTCAGTATGCGGAGCTGGTGCACCAAAAAACACTTGAACCCATGGAATCACAGATCGCTGACCGGAACACTCCGACGAATGAGATGGTTGTGATGATCGTCGCAGTGATCTATGGCGATGTGCGACTGATTGATAATTTGGAATTTTAGGACGACAGATGACAACAGGACAATCTAGGTTGCAGTGGTTTGGCTGGCTTCGCTCCTTTTTGGAAGGATGGGTCCGGGCAAAGATTGTCCCTGGAGAGGATGTTTTGGCACAGCTCGGCGTCGACCCTGCAAAACCGATCTGTTATGTACTCAAATCCAATAGTATTTTTGATTTTTTGGTGCTTGATATTTTCTGTTCGAAACATCAGTTACCCCGCCCTCTGGCCGGCATTGACGACCTTGGCGACAACAAGGACGCATCGAGTATCTATCTAAGCCAGGTTGGAATTTTACGCACCTACGGCGCCTACCGAAACGAGCCTCCATCACCTTTTTTCAAGTTACTCCGCCGCGCAGGGCAGCAAGAATCCTTCGACGTTCAGTTGGTTCCGGTCAGCGTCTTTTGGGGGCGCGATCCAGGCCGCGGTGAACCCAGTGTCTTCAAACTCTTCTTTCCGGATGATGATCGGGCGAGCTTTTTTCAAAAATTATTTATCGTTTTGGCCCATGGAAAAAACATTGTTATTAATTACTCCAAACCCATCCATTTGCGCGAACAAATCTCAGGTGTCCAAAATGTGGAACAAACCGCACGCAAGTTGACACGGGTCATACGAGTCCATTTTCAGACACTACGTAACGCCGTCCTCGGCCCTGGACTCATCAGTCGGACGCGGGTCATTGAGACGCTTGTGCGAAGCAAGGCCCTGAAATCAGCGATTGACGATGAGTGTCGCAAAAAAAACATACCTCGTGACCGAGCTGAGCGCTTGGCTAAGGAGTACATTTCCGAAATCGCCGCGGAGGTCTCACCGGAGATTATCGCCGGGCTAGCGATCTTGTTGAAGCGTCTTTGGAACAGGATCTACAGTGGCGTTGTCGTACAACACATCGACCGATTACGGTCAATTCCGGCTAATGCGGAAATTGTTTATGTGCCATGCCATCGATCCCACATGGACTATCTGCTGCTGAATTACGTTCTTTACGACAACCACGTTTTAACACCCCATGTGGCGGCTGGGATCAATCTTAATTTTTGGCCGGTCGGTAGTTTGATCCGCAGAGTGGGTGCTTTTTATATTCGTCGTTCATTCAATAACAATCGACTTTATGCCGTCGCATTTAGCGAGTATGTCTCGTTTTTGTTGCAACGTGGATTTCCGGTTCAGTTTTTTCTAGAGGGGGGACGCAGTCGGACGGGCAAAGTACTGCCCCCAAAAACCGGAATGGTATCCATGGTGATGTCCAGCTTCCTGAAAAATCACGACAGACCGATCTATTTTGTTCCTGTATACATCGCCTATGACCGGGTTGCTGAAGTCAAAACCTACCGCAAGGAGCTCGCCGGTTCGAAAAAGAAATCCGAAAGTGTCGGTCAACTTGTCCAGGGACGAAAAGCACTACGCACAAGCCACGGCCAGGCCTATATCGCATTTGCCGAGCCCATCAATCTTGGAGATTTCTTGGACGCTAAACGACCTGGATGGCGAGATCTCGTGTACGACGTCGATGCCAAACCAACGTGGATGACCCCGGTGGTTCAATCACTTGCGTCAAATGTCATGACATCCATCAATGAGACGGCAATCTGTGGATCAGTCGCTTTGGTTGCGACAATCCTTTTGGCAACAAGGCAGAGAGCTTTACCTGAAGATGAACTTTTAGCGCACATTGAGATGTTTCAAAAAATATCCAAGTCGTTCCCATATTCGCCTGACGTCCACTTACCTGACCTGACAGCACCTGCGATTCTTGAGATTGCAGAACGTGTTGGACGACTATCTCGGTTTACGCATCCTGGTGGGGACGTGATCCACGCGGTGGAGCCTCAGGCAAGTCTGATCACTTATTACAGAAACAACGTGGCACACCTCTTCGCAGTACCTTCGGTGATCGCTTTTTTCCTGCAACATAATGACTCCATCAGTGAGGAACTTATACGGCAGGGCATGCGAGTGATATATCCGGTCATCAAAAAAGAGTTCTTTCTGCGCTGGGATACGGCGAATATTGATGCTGTGACTAACGAATACATCCAGGTACTCAGAGCAATGGGGCTTTTCGCAAAGTCCGATTCGGGTGACATCACAAGGCCGGACATGACGTCTTTCGAATTCAACATTCTGCGAACCATAGGCCTCATTGTTGGTCCTGCCTTGGAACGTTTTGCGATTGCAACCCATCTGTTGAAACAATATGACGACGGCACCGCCTTCAAAATGGATGACTTTCAAAAACGCTGTATGATGATGGCGCAACGCATCAGTCTCCTGACAGGCGCAACGGACGCAGAGCTACCGAGTGCTCAAGTTTTTGCTGCAATATTCGAACAGCTGAATGAAAACGGCATGATCGAAAATCACGGTGCTGACTCCTGGAAATTAACACCTGCGTTTAATGATATTTTAGGGTTAACATCGGCACTTCTTAGTGTTGACATGCGTCATAGCATGGCTCGAGCCAAGGGTTGATCTGTGGGACGTAAAGGAGGCCATTGGCGTAGTTTTGAGGATGAGACAGATCAGTATGATCGCGTCTCACGAATGAAACCGCGCGAAAAAAAATCCTCCAAATCGGCCAGCCTTGAAGAGGAGTTTGAGGTCAATGAAACAAAGTGGCCAGAAAAGCACCCAGAGGGATTTGCCGCGCGCGTGGTGGAAGTGCACAAACGCTACGCGTTTATTTCGCCGGAGCCAGCGGATGGACAAATCAAGACTCGCGATGTTTGGCTAGCAACGATTGCAAGGAAATTTTTGCAGGCCAAGCGCGCCCAGAGAAACTTTATTGTCGTGGGTGACCGCGTCTTGTGCACACCCACTTCCGAGGATCATGCGGGTGTCGTGACTGATTTACCCCAATGTGTCATTCAGCATTTATCCCCCAGAAAAACATTGATCAAAAGAATTGATCCGCATCGTCGCGATATGGAACACGTGCTGGCAAGCAATGTGGATCAGTTGTTAATCGTCGCTAGCTATGTCGGTCCGACGGTTAAATGGGGGTTGATTGACCGGTATTTGGTGTTGGCGGAGCTTCAAGGGATTAAACCGCTCATCGTCCTTAATAAGAAAGACCTTTTGAAGGATGAAAAGCCCGAATTTCAGGAGGAATGTCACAGGAACGCCGAACTATACAAATCCCTCGGTTATGCCATTTATTCGGTCCAGGCAAACGCTACAACTGCCAGAAAAAATATCGACATCCAGGAGCTCAAAATGGCTTTAAAAGGTCACGTATCGATGCTTTCTGGGCATTCTGGTGTTGGCAAAAGCTCGTTGGTTAATTTATTTGAACCGGAATTAGTCCAGGCTGTAGAAAAGAATGAGGATATATTCTACAAAGGACGCCACACAACATCCTACGCCAGCTTCATCAAACTCGGAACCGGTGGTTATGTCATCGACACTCCAGGGATCAGAAGTTTCGTATTACAAGAACTCACCCACCGGGAGCTGGCGTTCGGTTTTATTGAGTTTCGCAACTACGCAGATCATTGTAAATATCAGGGGTGCAGGCATCTGGATGAACCTGATTGTGCAGTCCGTTTGGCGGTCACTGAAGGCCATATCAGCCAAAGGCGATATCTATCATATCGAGGGATTTTACAAGGTACGACTGGACGCGAGGGTCGCGTACGGGATTTGGAAGCGGATAACATCGATGAATAAGGAACCGAAACATGGCATATGATTACAGTGAATCAGAGGAACTAAAGATGCTTCGCGAGTCGGTATCAGCCTTTGCGCGGGCAGAAATCGCTCCAGTTGCCAGAAAACTTGACGAGACGGAGACCTTCAGCGTGGAGCTCACCAAAAAAATGGGGGCTCTAGGACTATTCGGCACCGTTGTTCCGACCAAATACGGTGGTCAGGGAATGGACTATCTGTCTTACATTGCCGTTGTGGAGGAACTTGCAAAAGTTGACGGTAGTCAAGCGGCCACCATCGCCGCTCACAACAGCCTTGGCGCAGCACCTTTATACTATTACGGCAACGAGGACCAAAAAAAGAAATACCTGCCGGATTTGTGCACAGGCGCGGCTCTTTGGGGGTTTGGACTCACAGAGCCAGAAGCAGGCAGTGATGCTCAATCGAGCCGGACAACAGCTGTTTGGAACGAGGCAAAGCAGTGTTGGATCATCAATGGATCAAAGATTTGGATTACCAACAGCGCCTGTGAGCTGACAAAGGGTATCACCGTGCAGGCGGTAACTGGTCGCCGTCCTGACGGGCGCGCGGAACTTAGTTGTTTCCTTGTTGATGCCAACGCGAAAGGACTGACGCGGCGAGCCATGAAGGACAAGATGATGTGGCGGGCTAGCAATACCGGAGAGCTCTATTTTGACAATGTAGAGGTCCCAAAATCGCATGTATTAGGACAAATTGGTCAGGGCTTCAAAATCATGATGGAGACTCTGGATAATGGTCGGCTGTCTATCGCCGCAATGGGGCTCGGCTTGGCCAAAGGCGCTTTTGAATTAACTCTAAAATACGCGAACGAGCGTAGAACCTTTGGCCAGACACTGGGTAAGCACCAGGCCGTGGCGTTTAAGCTTGCTGAGATGGCAACAAGGATTGAGGCGGCAGAGGGACTTCTCTACAAAGCTTGTTGGCAGAAACAAACAGGCCAAGCATTCGGCAAAGTTGCGGCAATGGCCAAGTTATACTGTTCCGAGGTCGCGGAGTATTGTGCAAGAGAGGGACAACAAACTTTTGGAGGATATGGTCTAATGAAGGAATATCCTATCGAGCGCCACTACCGAGACGCCGCTTTGCTTCGTATTGGCGAAGGCACCAGCGAAATCCAGCGCATCGTTATCAGTCGATTGATTGGTTGCTGATGACGTCCTTGCGGATGATTCTCATTTCTATGATTGGCGTCCTGACCAGCACTTGTGTGACGTCAGGCGGCGGTTCTGGCTATAGCGAGCGCGTCCTTACAATCGCATCGATTGACTTGTTTAGTCAGCAGGAACAGCCACGATCAGGCCGTTCTTGGAGCGGGGATTGGCAATTTAGAAGAGATCGCCTTGATCTCATTGACGCAACCCTTAGAGATGTACGTCCAGATATTGTCGTGATGCAAAATGCCATGCGGCGAGCCGGAAGTGTCTCTGAATCAGACGAGTTAATTCTGAAATCCGGATCCCTAAACCGCTATGATTGGAAGGACTATACCGTTGAGACCCTGACGGAAAGCGGTGAGGATCGCATGCTGGCCGTTGCAGTCTCCAGGCCTTTGTTTCACCGAAAATTATCAGAGAATGCTCGAAACTACACGAAATTTGGTGTCGACGGTCACATGATTTATTTGCCCGTGGACGTTGACGGCAAACCGGTGATTGTTTTCAACGTGCAAATGCCCTCGAAAATTGATCAATCCGGCTTATGGTATTCTTTAATCGAAGAGCGCATCAAGGAGGCCGTGCGCGAATTTCATTCTTGTAACGAACGCGTGATTGTTGCAGGTTATTTGCCATTTGAGCAAGAATCCAGACGATTTAAGGATTTTTTGACAGGACTGCGGCTGAAAGATACCGGATCCGGCTACTGTCAGAGTGCGGAACGTTGCAATACCGCAAGTCCCCTGAATGGTATTTTCCTTGCGACAAGAGGCGATGAAAGCGCGTCTCAGGTCGATCGTGTCATGACGCACGAATTGTCGCTCGTCTATGGAGCCGGTGCAAATTTCACCAGAACTATGGAATCCAGTGATTATTACGATTCGTACAGTCTGTCGCGTGTATGGCCATCCCAACGATATGGGTGGGTTGCCAGAGTTAGGATCCCAAACTGCCCGGGAAAATAATTTCAGCGAATGCTGACGAGGCCCGATAAGACCATCTCAAATCCTTGCCGCTTCGTTGTCGATAGTGACCGCCAACGATGAGCGGAGAGCGCCATGACAAAACCCTTTTCCGTGATCATTAGCATTGACAGCCCAAGTCCTGCACCTGTGTCAATGAGTCGCGATTGATCGCGTGTGTATGGAACTTCAATTTTATTGACCGGAACCAGATAGGACAGACGGCCACAGATGCCGACATAAATCGGGTGATAAAGACGTGTGATCCGTGTTGACTCCTGAGATAATGCGAACAAAGAGGCTTCAGACCGGTCAACCCCGTATAGCTGTTTGAATGATCCGGAGACCGATAGAGACCAACGATCTTTATAAAAGAAACGGTATTCAGCGCCCCAAGACGGGCCACCTGCGGACCACGTTTCCAATCCAAAACCCGATGGCTGATTCTGATTGAGAATAAACCCAATGTAGCTCGGTGAAAACGCGACAGGGTCAGCCTCCAGATTGACGGAAGCTGACATCTTAACAGGCATTTTGTCGTCCGCAACGGTTTGACCGCTGGTGGATCCTGCATAAATTACGCTAAAATAACTTGATAAATATGGGAGCCAGCGTCCCAATCGAGGATTCAGGCGTGGGTGGGTCTTAGTTTTGCAGAAGCACAGCATATTAAATTTCATGCTTATTATATTATCGGCCCTTGCGCTGTTTACGCCAGTGTTTTCTGCCTACGTGATTGGCGTTGTCATGATGATCGTCATGATATTCGGCATGCAGAACAATCTCACAAACAATATACCAAACAACATATCAGCAGATGTCCGACGAGGCGGACTAAACATTACAAACGACGACCTCACAAGGTACCGTAATTTTGTCGACGAGCAGACGAGACGCTCCTGTCTACTTTGGCTGCTCTTGGTGACATCGGCGAGCATTGCGGCCTTGATGACTGCTAAAGCCAATCATGGGGACTTAGTAAGAAGCATCGGTCACTTGGGTGTCAAGTATGTGCTCCTGTGGTTCGTTTTGACTCGCTTTTGGAGGCGCATCGCCGGCAAAGCAGAGATCTTAAAGCTTTTCGCTTTGACGTATGCTGCTGCTGCATTTGTCCATTTTCTGTACGCTGTTTACCAACGCCACTCTGGAGCCGACTGGGTGCATGGCTTTTCGGCCGTTTTACCACAAGGTCGTTTTGCGTACGGCGTCTATCGTATCAGTGGATTTATGGGACACCCACTGACCATGGGTTATTGTCAGTCCATTGCCGCCGTGTGTTGTTTCGGATTTCTGCGTGTTACAGGAAACAGGTCGGAAAAATTTGCCTGGATCCTGGCAACATCATGCGCATCCATGGTTGTCGCACTTTCAGGATCACGAGGTCCGCAGATCGCGATGACAGCAGGAATTATGGCCTCATTGCCAATGTCTTTCTGGCGTCAAAACATCAAAAAAATACTGCTTTGCGGCATCATCGTTCTTTTTTCAGGCTACTATGCTGGGTTTTTCTTGAGATTTTTGGAAATATTCCAACGAGGTTCTGGCGGCGATATGCGCACCGTTCACTGGACGGTTTTCTGGAGGATCTTTACCGATTATCCGATTTTTGGTCTCGGGCCCGCGGCACCGCGGGAGGTAATTTCCTCCTATTATAAAGCTCTTGGAGCAAGTGATAATATAAGGCTAGCCCACAACACATGGCTGCAATTTGCAGCGGAATTCGGCTTAGTGGGTCTTGCCGGGGCTATGTATTGGTGCCACGGATGGTGGGTCTTTGGGCGTAAACTTGGACATCTCGCAGACTTGGGTCGAGGGCTTTTTGTTGTCATTATCGTCGGATCGCTGACTCAAAACAACCTGCAAGATAGCCAATTCTTATATGCGATAACGATGTGGAGCATTCTGATAGCGTTAAGAGAGGTCAGTTTCCATGACATTAGCTCCAGAAATGCAAACAATGAAGATCTCAACGCCTGAGAAAGTGGCCAGAATTCTTGAAAAAGTTGCTTCGAGTGGCATACCTCTGATTTTAAGACCATTAGGCTCGCCAAATATCGCTATCAAAGGTCGAGCCATCCCGATGACAGGATCGATATTAGTGAGTGGTCTTTGTGTCGGCAATATCAGCGATAAGGGCATGAAGTATCTTGCCGAGCAATCGGAAGGCTTTTTTCAAGTCGAATTTGTCCTCACTTCCGCAAAGGTCACATTTCAATCAAGATTGATTAAATTCAATCGTCAAGACTGTGTACTGGCCGCACCGGCACAGTTAGTGAGCATCGAGCGTCGTAAAAACTCGAGATATCTAGTGACAGGAAACGCAAGGGCATTTATGTCCTTTGAGTCGTGGGATCCCTTACCTAATGACCTGATGAATCCCCCATTCTGGGATTCCACGAAGGAGCTCGGAACTTTGATTCCGGTCGCAGATGTCGCCGTTGGAGGTATTTCCTTGACGACAAGATTTCCCGGGGTTTGCAGAATTCTCGATCGTGGACAGGCCATTGAGTCAGGAAAAATCCATTTGCCCATGATAGGCGCACTCCCGATTGACGTCTCTGTACGATGGTGCAAGCGTTTGCGCGAGTCGATCTCTGACAATGATGGAAAATCGCGAGTGCATCGACTCTATAAATTTGGACTGCAGTTTGTAAATATGAACCCGGATCTTGAGAAAAATATCCAAATATTCATTCAACGCATCAGTCAGGCGGACGCTATTTGACTAAGGAGAAGGCGCTATGAGTATCCGTTGTTTAACTTGGTTTCTCTCGTTGACATTAAGCTCAACGCTCGCGTCGTGCGCAAGTCTCTGGACTAGTGAACCTGAAAAAAATCCTGAGCCTGAAGCCAGCCGTCCCGCCATGGTAACTTCTACTGCACCTACCGCCAAAAGCAGTAGTACGAATCAAATAGAAACATCGCAGATAACGCCCCAGTCATCCGAAAAAACAACAGGTTTTTCGGCGAAAATTGATGGAAATCAAACATCGATCCAGGATGACGAAGCACTAAAGTACACGAGAATCATGGCCAGGCTAGACTCTATGGATGCGGAACTACGCCGACAGAGAGAAAAATTGCGTCTATTAGAACAAGGCCTATTAACCGGTATTGCTCCAAATGATCTAAAACAGAATAAATTGGATGCTAAAGTCAATCATGATGACTACGGATCCAGGAAAAAAACGATGGCCCGCGAGGATCTTTCGCGCTCAGAAGCACCACTGGGTAAACCTCATTTGGAAGATCTCTCCATTCCGGACCGAGAGTCATCGCGTGATGGCGTGGCAGATTCTCCTGTGATGGCAAAAATCCAATTAGCTAAAGAACACTACCAAGCCGCTCGTTTTGGTCTGGCCATTGCTGAACTCGCTGGAATCAGCCGCGAGCACGGTGACAAAGTCCAAGATGGAGCAGTTAAGTACTGGCTTGCAAAATCATACCTGGGATTGAAAGAATACCAGACAGCTCGCGGAGAATTTGAGTCATACATTAAAAACTGGCCTTCGGGAGAGTTTATCGCAACCGCACGTCTTGACCTAGCCAAAGCTTTCGTTGGATTGGGACTGCGTGAAAGGGCCAAGAATGAGTTACGTCGTGTCGTTAAGGATTTTGAGGGTGAAGATTACGCAGAAATGGCCTCAGCTGAACTGAAAAATATTCAGGGATCTTTGTAATGCCGACCAAATTCACATCAACGAAACTGATGCTTCTGATCCCTCTGATTATCAGCAGCTTAGCGGCTGCGGAAGACAACTACAGTCTCGATGGAGGTGACACAACTCACCAAAATCCCAATTCCACCAATACAAATGATGAGAGCACAACGACTGATCAACTTATTGCTCCTGAAATCCAAACGGTTGAACCAAATGCGTCTAACCCCACTGGAGCTCCCGGTGAGAGTCCAGAACAATCATTGGCGACTCCGAATGAGGCTAAATCAAATCCAAACGTACAAGAGCAGTACCCGACGCCCCCTCAACGCAATGTCCTATCTGGAGACGGAAGTACTGCTCCCATCAGGAACTCCATGTCACTGGATAAGAATGATTTCGGCGGTGTCGCCGCAATACCCGGAACCCGACGCAACCTTGCTCCCGGCGAGGCGCCAGAAATTTATATGGTAGAAGATGGTGACACGATGTTTGATGTCTGTAGCCAACTGATCGATGACGGAAACTACTGGCCAAAACTCTGGGCGCTGAATCCGGATGTGCGAAACCCTCATTTTATTTATCCGGGAATGCGTCTTGCGTTTTACAGCGGGGATAGTGATAGCCCTCCTTACATGGAAGTCGTCAGTGAGGATGAAATGATCCCGGTGGAGAAAAGTGGGATATCTGAGGCGGAGTTGGTCGCGGAGTCGTCTGTGTCAATCCCCGCTGGCGCAGAGGGGGCAAGCGTCAAAGTACTCCAAAGCATCGAAGATCCATCCCCCGTAGCAATTGTCAGTCCCGGCGATATTGATGCCGAATCTGAATCGCAAGATGGAGTCATTTATACAGGCCGATACAGCCCCGCAGACGATTTATCCTTTATCATGCCAGCTTTCTATTTCGCCGAGGATGTGCCAAGTTTAGGAGAAGTCGTCTCTGGCCTCAGCGGACAGCGTTTGCTAGGCGGTGAGAAAAAAGTCTATATCAAGTCTGAAAACGATCTAAAGCCTGGCGCTTATACGATCCTTCGCCGAACAGGAAATGTTTCCAGCCTGGTTCATGACGATGACATTGGTGTTCGTTATGAATTCGCTGGACACGTTCGCTTGACGCGCAAAAGCAATACCGGGTTGATTGAGGCTTTAGTGTTCGAGAGTCGTACAGGAATCCAGCCCGAAGACATCGTCGTAAACTACATTTCAACTCATCGCCGCGTGAATCAGATTTCAGCTTCTGGTCCAGCTGCTACCGCTCGCTCGAGTGTCATTGGATTTACGGAATCTGGTCAGCATGCGGGTGGAAAAGGCGATCTTGTATTCTTGGAAAAGGAGGGTCTGTCGGTTGGAGGCTTCTATTCGATATTTAGTGGTCATCGCTACCGCGACGTCAGACACCTCCGCGACGACGCTAGCATTGAGGCTCTCCCTCTGATTGGAATCATCCGAGTCATTGAAATCAGCGGCGAATCTGCCGTTGGAATAATTGTCGCCGGAAACTCCGAAGTGCGAGTGGGTGACACTCTTTTCGCACGCTGATGTTCGTCGCTATTTGATTCAATTTTGGGGATCCTCCAGGTGACTGCAACGAGGAGGTTCCTATGCGTCTTGAAGATAAATTTTTCGTAATATCCCATGTAACGTGCCAGTTGTTGGGCCGTTGGCTACCCATTCCTTGTGTCGGACTAGACCTGCAAAATGACGAATCCGTAGATATTGACTCCCAGAGCTGGCGGTCCTTCATTGAATCAGATCTTTCGTCGATGTGGCCCGTTTTGAGCTGGCTGGAGTCCCTCATACGGCAAAGAAAAATCTCCATCGAAGCCTTGAGTGAAGCAGCCGCACGTCACTGTGAAGCAGTTTTCTCTGGCGGTGGCCAGATTGTGGCTTGGTCGTCTGATATTTATCCGCCACTTTTGCGGCATGTGGCGAGGCCACCACACTGCCTTACTGTTCTTGGTAATCCACATCTATTAACCAATAGAGGCATTGCAGTGATTGGCTCACGCCGAGCGTCAGCCGAATCACTTCAAATGAGTGTCGCGGTGGGACGCTCCTTGGCTGAACTTGGGCGTGTCGTTGTCAGTGGGGGAGCTATTGGGTGTGATATTGCGGCACACGAGGGGGTTCTGCAGAACACAAAAAATCCAGCCGGAGCAATCATCGTATTTGCAGGAGGCCTATCCTCGCGCTTTCCCAGGTGCAATGAACGCGTGTTTCGATCCGTTCTCGATCACGGTGGACTTTTTGTATCGGAACGCCTTTGGTATCAGGACGTTTTACCGCGGGATTTTCCCTCGCGTAACCGTATCGTCAGTGGCATGTGTGAAGCGACAATAGTGATGGGCGCGGCCATGCGATCTGGTTCAATGATCACCGCCCAGGAAGCTCTGGAACAAGGGCGGGATGTTTTTGTTTTTGAACCCAGTGACACAGACATTCGCTTTGACGGTTCGCGCTCTCTCATTACGGAAGGTGCACAGGCATTTAAGGAGGCTGCAGAAGTTCTGGAGCTAACTAAGTCAGCAGACCTTTTATCGCAGATAGCGCTATCTCAATCTTGCCAGATAGGGGTGGATCTTGGTACATTTTATACAGAGACAAAATTTCACTAAATATATCAGACAGTCAGGTATCCCCATGGATGTGCGCATCGACTTCGAGGATTTCAGAGCCGTCATTGTCGCAATGGCTGATTTGGTATGTTGTCACGGTTTTTCGACAGATGATGACGGACTTCTTCGCGCTCATCTGTTAGCTAGAGGCTTTGAATTAGAACAAATCAAGGCTGCCGAAGACTGGTGTGATGTTGTTCAGGCTTCGGGATCTTTAGTCGACGTCCTCAGCGCGTTTGCATCATCCGGGTCCGGACACCGCGTTTGTAGTCCCCTGGAACGGGTCTCCGTTTCAGATGAGGTCTGGAAAACCATCGAAGACTGTCGAAGTAGAGGTATTATTTCCACTGATATGGCTGAAAGGCTACTCGAAGGCGCCAGGGCTATGGATACCAGAGATTGGGATGACGAGGATGTTCGAACGTTTATTCTCGATGCTTGTGTCGCTAACGGATTACCATCAAGTCTCACCAAAATGCAGCAGGCGTTAGCGGGAGACTTTAAGACCTACTATTGTTGACTAGAATTCCATGCTGAAAAAATTTTTAAGATCATCGCAAAGCCCCCGGGCTGAAGTCGACGTGATTCAGGATTCGTCTTGGGACGCAAAGCTTCAGGCGCTACAAGGATTTTTAGAAGATGAACAGATCGATGAAATTTGGTTAGGTCCTGCGGGGTCCAACTTCGCGCGTAACCGAGACAGATCCATGAAGTCTATCCATTTACTGTGGTCATCCGATGATCTCTCAGAATTTATGATTGACCTGGCAGAACGAGTTCGGGTCCGGCTGGACCCACTGCATCCATATGGTGGCGGCATCTTTCCGGGATATCCTTGGCGTTGGCACGCCTCGATTCCACCTTTATCTCCTGATGGACCGAGGGTATCTTTGCGCCGACAAAGGTTTGAATATCTAGATCACTCTAGTTTCAAATGTGAAAATTTTTCAATTGAGGAACTTTCTCAAACCATTCGGTCCGGGAAGACCATCTTGTTTTTCGGAGCGACCGGATCTGGTAAGACTTCACTACTGGTCCGTGTCTTGATGGACTTTTTCCACGATAGTCGTGTCGGCATCGCGGAGACTGTCGTGGAAATCCCTCTGATGTCTCCGTACTGGTTTCGCTTGACGGAAGTCCCTCAAGACGCAGGCCACAGGGGCGGAATCGTCTTTGGACGCGTCGTTGCCGAACTCATGAGAGCGACCCCGGATTTTATCGTACTCGGCGAGATCCGCGGTGCAGAAGCGGCCTATTTGGGTGATTTGGCACGTTCAGGACATGGTGGCGTTTTGTCGACGATGCACGCAGGTTCTTTTGATGATGCCCTTGCACGCCTAGCCAGCATGGCTGGCGCAGCTTCAAACGATCTTCCGCCCATCGTTGGCGTCCATGTTTGGCGTTCCTCTGCGGGAACTGTGCATGCAAGTCGGGTCGGATCAACTCTCAGTTAGGTATTTCTTTGCGGCACCTGTAAGAACCCGGCCTCGAGGGGTCCGAGTAATGAGACCACGGTACACTAAATAGGGCTCGTACACATCTTCAAGAGTGTCACGGTCTTCGTTGATGGTGACCGCCAGGGTTTCGATACCCACGGGTCCACCGTCATATTGGTCTCTCATGACTTCCAAAATACGTCGATCGATGCGGTCGAGTCCGGCAGTGTCGATACCCTGCCTCGTCAGAGCTAAATCCGCAACCTTTCGGTCTATAACAGCGAGCCCCTCCATCTCCGCGAAATCTGCAACTCTGCGAAGCAGTCGGTTCGCAAGCCTCGGAGTTCCACGGCTGCGGCATGCAATTTCAAGAGAGGCCTCTTCAGAGAGCTGGAAACCCAGCAGCCTTGCTGTCCTGAAAAGAATCAGCTTTAGGGCCTGAGGATCATAAAACTCAAGTCGCTCTTGGATGCCAAATCTCCCGAGAAGAGGGCGGGAGAGAAGCGACAATCTTGTAGTCGCGCCGACCAACGTAAATGGAGCAACATCCATGCGCACGCTTCGCGCTGACGCTCCTTGACCGATAATGATATCAATCGTGAAGTCCTCCATAGCGCTATACAGAACTTCTTCAATCTTTATAGACAAACGGTGAATCTCGTCGACAAATAATAATGAGCCCGGCTCCAAGCCCGTCAGAATTCCGGCAAGATCGCCCGGCTTATCGATGGCTGGTCCGCTTGTCGCCACAAACGGTACTTCCAACTCATTGGCGACAATGTTCGCAAGCGTTGTTTTACCCAATCCCGGCGCACCGTGCAGTATGACGTGATCTAATGGACGATCTCGTTTTCTAGCGGCACCCACGTATACCTGAAGATTCCTTTTTATTTCATCTTGTCCTGGATAGTCATGAAATCGAGTCGGTCTAATGGACGGCGAACGGTTTTGCAGATCTTGATCTTCGGCAGTCTCATGACTCACCGCAAGCCGCTCATTCTGGATGCTTGTTGACCTGATGATTTCCATAGTCAAAAACTCCGCAAGAGAGAATTAAAGAGCTGATCGCATCGATTTAAGTGCTGATTTCAACACTGACTGGAACTCAGGAATCGTATCCTGAAAACCATTTGTCTGTATACTGGCCAACACAGGTGTAATGTCTTTGTCTTTATAACCGAGATTTTCCAACGCGCTGCGGACATCCGATAAAATCGCTTGCATTGCGTCGTCGTGTTCAAGCCCGTCAATATCATGGAAATTCTTAGGAGCATCAGCTCCTTGTCGGAGGCTCGATCTTGTGTTTTTCTGGGATGCTGCAAAACCGATCTTCTCCATCTTGGGCTTCAATTCAAGAATAAGCTTCTCAGCAGTGCGTCTGCCAATACCTGGCACCGATTCAAGCACTGAAACCTTGTTTTGAAGCACTATTTGCCTTAAAGATTTCGCATCGATCGTCGATAAAACGGCGAGCGCTATTTTTGGTCCGATGCCACTGACAGATCGCAGCATGATAAACGCTTGCCTATCTTCAAAAGTCGCAAAGCCAAACAAACGAAGAGCGTCTTCGCGCACGTATGTGTCAATCCACAGTGCCAAAGACTGCCCCGGAGCAGGCGCCTCACAAAGAGCACTTAGTGGCATTTCGACGCCATAACCAACGCCATTCACATCAAGTACGAGCGAGTGAGGAAGTCGTGTCAGCACCTTGCCAGATAGGTATTCGATCATATTGGACCTCCTTGTTATTCGCGGATTCTTAATTTTATCAAACCAATCAAGCGATCGATGGACGCCAAGATCGGGTCAAATTTTCGGACCGCGTCTTGCCCGCTTTCACTTTGGGTTTCGAGTTGGCTTTCGAGCACGGATCGTTTGATCTCTTCCAAAGACTGAATATCGCTTTTGGCAATTGCCACCAGGCCATCACTCATTTCATTTAAGTGTCGAGCTAGAGGTTGGAGCTCATCACCTTGCCGCTGGCGGAGTGTGACACGCCATTTCCCCATAGCAATCAATCGAAGCTGCCGCATCATGCTAAACATCGGACCAGCAATTCTATGGGTTAGAATGATTCCAAAAAAAATCTGAACAACACAATTCAAAACAGCCGCCGACACCATCGCAATGATAATCGGCAAAGGCAAAAACATACCCACAGTAAGAATTTTGAACACGAAAAGAGGATAAAGTATGAGTGCCATCGTTAAACTGGTCGACACCAATCCAGCGGCAACTCCAGCTGCCGTGTATCGATACTGAAAGTCCCGGTTCACGAGCCATATACGTTTTGGTAAGAGTTTCTTCAACATAAGTTCAGTATATATGGGAAGGTTTGAGCTCCCAAGTCCAAAGATCAAAAAAAGCGGCTTCGTTCTACGAAAGCCGCCTTTCATTTGTCCAGATTATGGTGCTGAATTACCGCAGTATCGCCTTGATCGCATCAACCCTGTCAAGACGCTCCCAAGGGAATTCGTCACGACCAAAATGACCGTATGCCGCCGTCGGACGATAGATGGGGCGCAGAAGGTCAAAGGTCTCAACAATACCTCTTGGCTTGCAATTGAAAACTTTGCGTGCCGCGTCTGCAAGTTGCGCAGGGCTGAACTTGCTGGTGCCGTAAGAGTCCACAAAAATCGAAACCGGCTCAGCCACACCAATTGCATAAGCTAACTGAACAAGACATTTTTCCGCCATGCCGGCAGCGACCAGATTCTTAGCAATGTAGCGAGCCATATAGGCAGCCGAGCGGTCCACTTTGGTCGGATCTTTGCCAGAAAATGCTCCGCCGCCGTGAGCGCCGTGACCACCATAAGTATCCACAATGATTTTGCGTCCTGTCAGACCGCAATCTCCTTGAGGGCCACCCACCACGAAACGACCAGTCGGATTGATGTAATATTTGGTGTTTTTGAGAAGCTCTGATGGTATGGATTTTTTGACACAGTTTTCGATGACGTATTCTTCGAGTTTTTTGTGAGCGACATCCGGAGCATGTTGGGTGGAGATGACGACCGTCTCAATCCTCGTCAGTCGGCCTGCTTTGTATTCTGCCGTGACCTGACTCTTAGCGTCCGGACGCAGAAAATTAACGTCCTTGGTCCGACGCAAATGACTGAGGCGCTTGAGTAATTGGTGACTGTAACTAATCGTTGCGGGCATAAATTCTTTTGTCTCGTTACAGGCATAGCCAAACATCATGCCTTGATCGCCAGCACCCTGTTCCTTGTGTAGACCTTCACCCTCAGTCACACCCATTGAAATATCGGGGGATTGTTCCTCGATCGCACAGATCACACCACAACTCTTGGCATCAAAACCAAGATCGCCATCCGTGTAACCAATATCTGCAATCACCTCGCGAGCGATTTTTGCGTAGTCGACTCGTGCCTTCGTGGTGATCTCACCAGCGATGACGACAAGACCGGTTTTAACTAACGTTTCACAGGCGACCCGACTGAACTTATCCTGCGCTAGAAGCCCATCAAGAATCCCATCGGAGACCTGATCGGCAACCTTGTCCGGATGTCCCTCACTCACAGACTCCGAGGTAAAAAGATAATCAGAATGATTCATGCTCGATGACATTAAAGACCTCTCTTCATATGAAGTTTATATGTACCACCAACTAGCGGCTCAACATTCACAATGCCAATACTTCGATCGTCGGAGCATTTCAACAGAAGTTCAAAATTCGAACTGTTGTTTGCGACATCGGCGGGAAGACTTGATACAATAACCCTTTGGCCGTCAATGATCCGTTGGACGAGGACCTTATCACTTGATCTCCAAGTGGGCAATCCAATTGAGAGTTTGTCTAAATTTATGACAATGACCTCGAGCTGCGTCGATGGCGAGGTTGCTTGTTCTAAGGTTAGGCAATCATCGAGCCCCATCCCGGCACTGTAAATTCTCGTCAATCGCGTGACATACCCTACCGTTCCCAAAGCTGCTGCGATATCCGTCGCCAGCGTTCGTATATAGGTTCCCTTCCCACATTCAACAGTCATACCGATAACGGGAAGATCCAATTTTTCGACCGCAATTTTCTTTATCACAACGCGTCTTTTCAAATCTTCCAGCGGTAAATCATCCGATTGTCGCCCCCGATGCGCGTACTTATACAGTTCCTGACCTTGATATTTCACTGCGGAGTAGAGGGGCGGAACCTGTTCGATCACACCGATAAACGTATCGATGATACGATTCAGCTCAACCGATTGAATCTGAGGCCAGGGCATCTCGCAGATGGTAGCTCCAGCGGCATCCATGGTGGTCGTGGCCCGCCCAAGGGTCAAATCAAATGAGTATGCCTTGTCGAGATTGAGCAGATAATCCTGGAGTTTCGTCGCTTTACCAATGAGCACCGGAAGCACACCGTCGGCCTCCGGATCGAGCGTGCCAACATGACCTATTTTGAGACGACCAAAACGCTTCAACAAGACCCGGCTGACGTCCTTGGACGTCATTCCTCGAGGCTTTAATAGCGGAATCATTCCCGATATTTCAGGATCATTGACCATAGCTTTTGAAGTTATTCGCCACGTTCCTTGCGGATGAGGTCAAGCATCGCATCAATGGACGCACCGCGTTCAACCGAAGTATCGAAAAAGAATCTAAGGTCGGGCACGCGACGTATGTCGAGAGCTTTTGCGAGCTTTGTTTTGAAAACTCCAGCAGCCCGATCAAGCGCCTTGCGGGTGTCATCTTTGGTCGCTTCATCCACAACACGAAAATGCACGGTCGCTAGCTGGAGATCAGGACTGAGTTTAACACCAGTAATGGTGACAAATTGAAGACGCGGATCATTGAGCTGCCCCCCCGTAAGGCAGCTTGCAATAATATCGCGTATCTCATCGCCCATTCGTTCTTTGCGCAAACCCATTCCCAATTATCCTTTGCATTCAATTGATTACAGCGTCGGCGCAGTTTCCTGTAGCTCATAAGCCTCAATGACATCACCAACGCGGATATCTGCGTATCCATCAATACCAATACCACATTCGTAACCCTGAACCACTTCACGCACATCGTCTTTGAAACGGCGCAGAGATGAGATCTTGCCATTGTAGATCACAACGCTATCGCGAATGAGTCGAAGCTTGGACTGACGCGTGATCTTACCATCAAGAACCGCCGAACCAGCAATAGTGCCAATTTTTGGCACGCTGATCGTTTGTCGCACCTCAGCATGACCAAGCACACTTTCTGTGACGATCGGAGGAAGTTTCCCTGCCATGATGGCCTTAACAGCGTCCACCAACTCATAAATAATGGAGAAGTAACGCAAGACAACGCCATTTTTATCAGCCAGGTCATCAAGACCACGGGCAGCCCTTACATTGAAGCCCACAATGACAGCACCTGTTGTCGTGGCCAGAGCAATGTCGCTTTCTGTAATCCCGCCAACAGCCTTATGGACGATACGATTTTTAACTTTATCCCCGGATAGCTTATTGACGGCCTCGCAAACCGCTTCGAGCGAACCTTGAACATCGGCTTTAACAATAACAGCCAACTCAGGTCGGTCGCTGGTTTGGACTTTTGCCAATAGATCTGCAAGACTTGCGGCACTCGACTTGCCACTATGCTTTTTACGCTCCTGCTCATCACGAATCGCAACAATCTCACGAGCGGTTCGTTCGTCAATAACCACGTTAACCTTATCGCCAGCACCAGGGACACCACCCAAGCCGACAACCTCGACTGGCGTCGATGGTCCGGCAAATTCCAACTTCTGACCGCGATGGTCAATCATGGCTCTCACCCGGCCAAACTCACGCCCAGCCACAACGTACTGACCGACCTGCAAAGTTCCGGTCTGCACCATGATGGTTGCAACGGGACCACGCCCCTTATCTAGATGAGCCTCAACGACAGCTCCAGCGGCTGGACCGATATGAGTTGCCTTCAGATCGAGAACTTCCGCCTGCAAGAGAATAGCGTCGAGAAGTTCGTCGATACCAATACGTTGGAGGGCGCTTGTTTTCACAAACTGATTTTCTCCACCCCACTCTTCAGACTGAATGCCATGTTCAGCTAGCTGACTGTAAAGCCTGTCGAGATTTTGGTTTGGTTTATCAATTTTATTGACCGCCACAATAATCGGAACGCCAGCAGCTTTAGCATGATTGATCGCCTCAACCGTTTGCGGCATGACACCATCGTCGGCTGCGACAACAAGCACGACGATATCCGTCAAACTTGCGCCACGTGAACGCATGGCTGAGAATGCTTCATGACCTGGCGTATCAAGAAATGCGATTTTTCTATCACTGTAATCAACTGTGTAAGCGCCAATATGCTGAGTGATTCCCCCAGCCTCCCCCGCAGCAACCTTCGCGGAACGAATGGCGTCAAGCAACGAGGTCTTTCCATGATCAACGTGACCCATAATAGTCACAATCGCCGGTCGTTCCTCAGTCTCTCCCACGTTCGCTGTCGACATCGCCGCAGAGATAACGTCCTCCGCAGTTTTTTCTTTATTCTTCAATTCGAAACCATACTCGGAAGCAATCAAGGTTGCTGTATCTACATCCAGCTCTTGATTCATCGTCGCCATCACGCCCATGGCCATGAGCTTCTTGATCACGTCAGTTCCTTTGACTGCCAACTGACGTCCAAGCTCTGCGACTGTGATGGCCCCTTCCATCTCAACAACACGGTACTGCGCCCGAGGTGTCGTGATCTGAGTTTTCTTCAGATCTTTTCGTCGTTTAGCATCGCGTCGGCTGCGAGCATGTAAGCCCGGTGTAAAAACCCGAGACTGAACCTCTTCCGTAACCGCATCCCCACCTTCATCAGCCTCTTCAAATTGACTTAAAAGGGTTCTCATATTGAGATTTGCGCGCTTTTGTTTTGTGACCTTAGCACCAAGGCGTCCAGCGGATTCCTCTTCTTCTGGCGGACTGGCATCGCGCCCACGTTCACGACGCGATGACCACTCTTCAGCGCCAAATGGAACATTAATCCCCGCATCAACAGCTGGAGTTCCAAAACCTGATCCCCCAGGGCTTCTAGGCGCTCCGCCTTGTTCCGAACGGCCCCGAGAGGATAAAAGTCCCATGCCGCTGACCCTTACGCCGCGATTGTCCTCCCGGCGAACGGTACGATTTCCATGGGCATCCACGGCTTCTTGCTCCCTTTTTTTCTGAGCTTCAATCTCTTCGGGAGACGCACGGCGAATAATCGTTGCTCCGCCCGAAGGGGATTTTCGCGGCTGAGGGCGCTCAGCAACCGCTTCACTTGCGGTGGTCGTCGTCTCTGCCGACGTTGGAGCTCCGACCGGCGCCGAAGCGGCGAACGATGTTTCGATCGTCGAACGCGATTCCGCCGCCGTTGGTGAGACTGTAATTGCGGCTGGTTCTGTCGGTTTTACAGCCGCTCGCTCTTCGACCTTCGTAACGGCCGGAGGCGCTTGCTCCAAGGGCTTAACCTCCGCAGGCTTTGGCTCTGGGGTCAGTGTCGCAGCTGATTCTACGGGAACATCAGAGGACGCAGCCGGAGCATTTGCGCGCCGTCGGATGACGACTGTTTTTTGAGCTGAAGATTCTGGCGCAGCAGCAACACCTTTTACGGCGTTCTTTAGTTTCATCGCCTCATCGTCGCTGATCGTATTTTGCGCGGTGGTAATATCAATACCAAGTGGCTTGCCCTTTGCTTGGAGCACTTTCCACTCTACACCGAGTTCTTTGGCCAATTCATGGACTCGTTTCTTTGACATGCGTCAGTGTCCTTATCTAATCATGTGCGACTCATTCTATCACTCACCAATTATTCGCAGGCCCTACGAGGCGCCTGCATCAGTTTGCCAATTTGTCAGCGCTGCAAATACCGATCTGCCGCCATCTGAACGGTACGAGCGACACCAATGGACAGGCCCGACCGAGACGCGACCTCCTCAGCAGCATCTGCAACGAGGTCACCAATGGTGCCGTAACCGGCATCTGCAAGGGCATGCGCCGTCGCTTCGCCCACACCGTCAAGTTCCAAAAATAGGGTGATGCGTTCGTTGCGCGCGTTGTCGTAACTGGATGTTCCAGATCGGCTAGTATCTTGACGTGTTGGGTCAGCACTCGCGTTCGCCAGGAATTCATCTTGATCACCGGATGAGGATTCTTTGGCGCTGTGAGGTGTGGCGATGCCTTTAGCCATCATCTCCCGAGCAGCGACAATAACATCGTTTGCTTCTGTCTCGTCCATGTTCAAGAGACGAACAAACGTTCTTGGACTCATCTCAGCCACCTCAGCTACAGTCTTGATGCCTTCGTTGACGAGAATCTCCGCACGCATCATGCCGACGCCACTAATCGATGCAATAAGCTCTTTGGAACCCACAAGCTCCTGAGCCAAGCGAGCCTCGCTTTTTATGTCAAGACGCCAACCGGTCAGCTGGGCTGCCAACCGAACATTCTGACCACGTTTACCGATCGCCAGCGACAATTGATCGTCGGCGACAATGACCTCCATACTATGATTGTCTTCATCGACAATCACCTTTGTTACAACCGCTGGATGTAGGGCATTACAAACGAATCGCGCTGGGTCAGCATCCCAGGGTACGATATCGATCTTTTCGCCACCTAATTCCTGACGAACAGACTCTACGCGAGCGCCTTTGAGGCCTACACACGCTCCAACTGGATCTACGGCGCTATCGCGCGAATGAACGGCGACTTTTGTGCGGAATCCTGGATCGCGAGCCGCGCTTTCGATCGTTACAATCCCGTCATACACCTCGGTGACGTTTTGCTCAAATAGCCGGATCACGAAACCTGAATGCGCACGACTCATGACAACTTGCGGGCCACGAGATGAGCGTTTAACTTCCAAAACGTATCCTTGAATACGATCTTTGATCTTATATTTTTCCGTCGGAATCTGCTCGCGGTAAGGAATGATCGCCTCGGTCCGTCCAAGGTCGACAACAATGTCGCTACGTTCAAAACGACGGACGGTTCCCGATAAAATCTCACCGACGCGGTCCTTGAACTCATCATAAACCTGCAGTCTTTCGGCATCCCGAACCTTTTGAACAATGATTTGCTTCGCTGACTGAGCTGCAATCCGTCCAAACGCCGCCTTATCGAGTTTCACTCCGATCGAGTCACCAATCTGCGCCTCGGGATCAAGTTTTGCCGCTTCTTCAGTATCAATTTCGACATCTTCATCCGCCACATCATCGACAACGGTGCGGAATTGAAACAATTCAATTTCATCGGTGTCAGCATTATAGTGAGCCTCAAGATCCGCAACGGGGCCATGATTTCTTCGTGCGGCATGAATGACAGCCTGCTCCAATGCATCAATGATGACAGCCTTGTCGACGTTCTTCTCACGACTAACCGCGGTGATAACCGCTTTAAGTGTTCCTTCAATCTCGTTGTTTTCGGTGCTGCCCATCGCTCTAAATCCTTTCTGTTCAAGACTCACGACTGTGAGAGTTTGACATCGGTTAATCTTGGAACTGACTCCAATCAACCACCTTCGTTGCTTTCAAAACCATAGACCAGGGGAAGGTCCAATGACCCTCTGCCGTTGTCATCGAGATCATTTGGTCGGGACTGATCTCCGCGACCCTACCGACACCTTTGCGGCGATTCTTGTATTTTTCAGTGAGTTTCACGTCAATCTGGCAGTTCTCGGCGCGTACAGACTGGAAATCTGCGATCGTCCGGACAGGACGTTCAACTCCTGGAGAGCTGACCTCTAGGTTGTATTCACAATCCAAAATCGCATCAAGGTCAGGCGACTCCACAAGGATACCCGAGACCTTTGCGCATTGATCCAGATCAATCCCATCAGCATGATCGATAAACAGTCTCAATGTCCGCGAATGCGGCTCCCATTCAGCATCAAGGCAAGTAAAGCCGTAGGAGGACAACAGACCCGTGACCATGTCGACAATTTCGTGAAGTTTTGCACGTTCGATAAACAGATTCCGTCTCCAAAAAAATTACGACCCCACATCCGGCCCTCTCAAACCAACATGACGATGGCTCTCAAGGTGGAAGTGTCTGGTGCCGCAATTTTGTGCGTTTTATTCGCAGAATCATGCCAGCTGGATGTTCCAGACGGTTCAGGAATCCAGCAACGCAAATATGATCGCGCTTCGGACCCCGCCGGTCTCGATCTAAACCGAGAGATGGGGTTCTAGCATGCTATCGCGTTAAAAGGCAATAGTTTCATGGTTTTAATATGAGGAAAATCATGCCTACTCCGAGGCAGGAGACGGACCTGATACACTATTATATAGAGTGACGCAGATCTACCGCCCGGAGGATAACAGATGGGAATTTTTGACTTTTTTTCAAAAAAACCAGCACAAGGTTCGCAAGAAGGCGCGGCCGTTGTTGGATTCACCCATAAGCGGTATCACGCTCGATATCTGATGAATGAACGCGACCTTTGCACCGTTGAGCACGCCCAGCACGGACTCTTCAGGGTGATCGACCTATCCCACCATGGGTGCCTCGTGGAATCGGTTGCGGACTCCACCTTTGAACACTGCGCTGTTCCGGCGGTCATTGATCTGACCGTCTGTGGCAACACGATCAGGCTCGAGGTGTCACAGTGCCAACGCCGCAAAAACGGTTGGGGATTGGTATTTAAACACGTTCACGAAAGCTCCATCAGAAACTTAAGCATCATCATCGAACCGATACGTTGCGGCAGCACTGCTGTTGCAATACCCTCTGACCCAACAAAAGATGGCGTCATGTCCAAATACCGACGCCGATTCCAGGGAGACGGACCTTTTGATTTAGTTTTTGAAAAGGATGATGCGGGGCAGTTGGTCTTCCTGATGGCGACGATCCGTCGTGGCGCCGAATACGGCAGTGTCATTTGGGAAAAGGGCCACGTCTTGACGAAAAAGTCGATTGATAACAAAGGTGATGGTGCTCGAATGGGACAGACGGCCGAGGTCGACAGATCACTTGTGTGGGCCTGCGCTGCGGGATGTCTTGGCATGAAATTTAGTGAAGGTGCTCAATGCGCCAAAGCACTCAACGAATGGTTGAGTGCTGATGCCCAAAAGACGCCAATTTCAAAAATCAGCTAAGCAATTTATTTCTTTGGCACGCAAGGCATCTGGCTTTCGCAGAGCAACTGATCGGCATGAGCCTGAGTTGACGCCTTGTGCCACCAAATGACAAATTGACGTATAGAGTATATGGGATCGAATTTAGCACCATCTAAACTATTACGAGTTGCCACAATCAATTTTCCAAGCAAACCATCGCTGCCATTCATCGAATGACCCGAGCGGATCACACGCACGCCCTTGCTAACCATCGGTGCAAAGCTGTCGGGGTTGAGGCGGAAGCCACCAAGCATCTCCAGATTGTTAATCCTGTCAATGTTGTTGCGGTCGACCACTAATTTCGCTCCACGAATGATGGCATGGCCATTGATGATGGCATGGCCATTGATGATGGCATGGCCATTGATAATAGCGTGGCCATTCATCAGCCAGTAGGCGTTTGGCTGTGATAGCGAGGGGGTCGTCTCGCTGGAATCAGAGAACCCTAACACTTCTTGGAAGCTCCATTCACCGCGAAGTAGAGGGAAATGCTCTGGATTACGCGGACTGCCAAAGCGTCCATAAGAGCAGTGATCATCCCCTCGGATGATGCGCAGAACGCGGTCAAATGGATTGAATGTGAGACCACATTTACTATCCTTTGCAAGCCAATCATTCGGAATGTACTGGAGGCTTGTCAGGTCTATGGCAACCAGTGAATTCGTATCGTTTGGCCGCTCCATGGAAAGCCCTACCACCTCGCCGTTCAGGTTGACAATAGGACCCCCTGAAAGACCTGCTTCCGCCAAATGAACGTTTGTATCGATGGCCTGGAGCTTGAATTTGATCACGGGCCCAAAATTCGATGTATCGTCTGTTGGCCACCCCCCAGGATGCAGATATCCACGGCGGTGACTGATGGCCCCATTACCAGATACGGGGAAGCCAAAGACATCCAAAGCTGTGTTGTAGCTCATCATACGAGCGATTGACAATCCTTGCAGATCATCGGCATTCAATGACCCAATTTCTAGGATTTGCGACTCTGTCTCTGGGGTCAGCGCCAAAAGAGCAAGATCCGTCTCCATATTGGTCACAAGTAATTGCGCCGCTTTAGCGTACAGACGTCCACCAATCAGCAAATCATAGGTATCACCCTCATCAAAAAAACTAACTTGGTTGCTAAAGGCGCTCTGGATGTGGTCGCGAGGCCCGATTCCGTAGCTATTCGGAAACAAGTGTGCTGCAGTTAAGACATACTTGGTCGTGGCTGGCAGGTTTTTCAGTTGGTCGGTCGTTTCGCGGCCAAACACCGGGAACACCATTTCCGGGTTTGCAATAAAAAATCCGGTACCCAACGAAAAGTTACCCTCAAGGGTGATCTGAACAGTAGATCGGATCACGCGTTGCTGGTGCCATGTCGGAAGGGAAGGGGTACTGCTTGTCAGTCGTGATGGCTCTGATTGGATAGCATGGACTGCCAGCGGACTCGGAGTCATTTCAAAAAGAGGTTTTGGATAATGGAGCGCGTCCATCTCTGGGATTACGATCCAGAACACACCGTTTTGATGATTAAATGTCCTCCCAAAAACCTTGACACTAACACTAAGTCCGATCGTTCCTGACGGCGTGTCCGCAGAGACCGTAACATCCATCAAACAACGAAAGCCATTTGCCGTGGGATTTTTGTCACAAATGGGCGCGGACACTTGCACGAACCGACCGGACCAGCCCCCTGCTTGGCTGCGATGAAGACTATTTTCGTCCGTCTCTCTCCACGAACCATGCAGATCGAAATTGAGATCATCCCCCATCAGTTGGTTGGCATAATATTGTTCAATGCGGAGGGTCCTCGATTTTGTCTCGGACCTAAGAACTGCAGGAACCCCAGGAGGATAAACGAATTTTTCCTTGGGATCATCGGTGACTTGCCACATGACGGAACTGAGTAGCTTCTGTTGGCCACCGGCCAAGGCCAGCCTAGGGGACAACAAGCCAAACATAACGAAAATTAATACTCCAGCACCATCCATGGTGAGTAAACGCGCAAGTCTCATTCGGACAGATCCTTTATCCAGCGACATTCGAGGCGACAAAAAAGCTAAAGTGGTTGCTACAGATAGTTATAGTCGTGTTTTCGTGCCCGAGGCAAGGTATTTTCCGGTCATTTTTCTCAAAACGCATTTTCATCTGCACGCACGCGGTATATAACAACACTCAGGCATCCCGTGGATGAGAATTATGCTTATGAATGAACACATTGAGATCGCTCAGAAAGCCGCCAAAGAATGTCATACCAAGGCTCATTGGGATGATTTCTACGAGCAGTACGGAATGCTTTTATCAGCTGATGCGTCGGGAAAATTGGTGGCGACCGTCTTCAAACGGCTCCAGTCTGATCCTCAATCCCTGTATTATAGCCCAAACCTTTGGGGATCACTGATTCAAGGCGCCATCGCCAGCTGGAATATCGAGACAGGGGTAGCGATTGCTGAATTTTCACGCAAGCTGACGACGCCAGCAGTTAGCATCCCTGCGGCTCAGGTACTTTTGGACGGCGGCAAGCCCTCTTTGAGCCGAGAGTTCGCCCAGCGAGCCTTGCGACTGGGTGGATTATCCGATCTAGAGCGGGTTCAGCTCGAATTGATCGTCGCAAGCAGCTTTGCGGAGGATGGAAAAACTGATCACGCCGTGCGGGTACTGGCTAGGGTCACGCCTCTGGTTAGAAGCGCTGTGATGTCGCAACGCGAGCGGTCTGATTTCGTCGTGCGCATGGGGCGTTTGCAGTACTTTATGGGTAAGTACCCCGCTGCCGCAGCGTCATTCGAGCAAGCAGTTCCCCTCATGCTGGAACTTAAGGATTGGGAGGGTGCGGCAAAGGCCCTCTTCAATGCCGGCGCCTGTATTCAAAATAGCGGCACCGACCAGACAGAAGCCGCCTCGGCGATGGTTGAGCGGTGCCGTAATTTAAGCATCGAGCACCATTTGCCCGGTCCTTTATCCCATTGTGAGGCTTTTTACGGAGTTGAATCCTTCAACAAAGGTCAATTCATCGCGGCACGTGAGCATTTTCGCCGAGCCATGACCGTACTTCCAGCAAGTGACAAGACCTTCCGACGTCTTCACATTATGTCTTTTCTGAGCATGACCTATTTCTCGCTGGGTCGATTCAATCTCGGAATCAAATTTGGTCGCCAGACGTTGGAATTGGCAGAACTGGATACCAGTGACCGATTTAAGACTCGGTATAAAGCCCTCGAAGCGGAGATTTTATGGGAGGAAGGGAAAATACCTGAAAGCATGGCGCTATTGCGACATGTCGCTCATCAGTTATCCTTACATGGCGTAAAACAGTTGGAAGAACTTTCAACGCTCACTCGCTATCAGGTACAGCTAGCCATCTTAGGAGAAACAACACACGAAACCTTTAAAATCGACGAATCTTTGCGGCACAATCAAACAACATGGCTGCCATATCAGTATTCCTGTGCCTTGCTGCGCGCTTCCGTTGGGGGGCAGGACTATCCCGTCGATGACCTAAAGACCTGTCTAGCGACCGCGAAAGCTCTCGGGATGCTGCAGTATCAGGCATTATCGGCCTTGACCTCGATTCGATGCCATCTGCAAAGAGGCGATGTCCAACAAGCGTTGACGTTGGTGCCGGCCCTCGAGACAACCGTCTCACGGATTGGCGACACGCCCATCAGAGCAAAGCTGCAGTTCATCTACGCAGCGATCGCCTATCAAAGCGGAGATTTCCAGCGCTGCGTCAAAATTCTTCAGGCCGTTGATAAAATGGCGGCGGTCAGCTGGACTGATCGTTTTGCCGTGCAGGCTTGTTTGGCAACCATTCGCGGCGAAAGTCCACGCTTTCAGCACCAGTGGCAAGAGCGGATTGTTGCACGCTTTGTCCGTGGATATTTTGCCCCTAGCGTCCAGTTTAATGCCGACCGGGAGATTCTAGTATCGGGACATTATCGTGTGAGTTTGGACAAACACCCAGCGATGAGTGATCTTTTACTGTATCTCTACGAAAAGGGCCCTCAAGGCGCCACTCTGGCAGACGTCCAAAGTGGCGTTTGGAAGCAGAGCCTCAACACCCAGGGGTGGCAGCAAAAAATTCGCAATTCCGTCATGCGTCTCAGAGACTTATTTCCGTACACCATGGCACCAATACTTGTGCATCATGACCGACTCAGATTTTTCGGCGAAGCCATTCGCGTTGTTCGCGAAGAGCGCGTTGATTTAGCGCCGGAAATTCAAGTCCGCCGCGCCCTCAGCGAGGGTCCGCTGTCGAGCCAGCAAATCGCCGACAAAATCGCCGTTTCGTTGGCCACAACGAAACGTCTTTTGCGAAAATTATCCGAGCAAAACATCATTGCGACCGAGAAACATGGACGCAATGTGCTCTATCATGTTGGCACAGCGGCACCGTCTCAATCGATACTTTTGAATCACTGATTCCTCTAAAAATGCGCGGAATGGATCAGACCGCGATTCATAGCATTCAACATCCTTCATGGTCTAAGTCTTAAATGAGCGCGTCGGCCCATAGTTTTTCGATAAAAGATTTCCAGTGCAAGCAGGCGGTCTCATTTCGGACCGCATCAGCGGGGTCCCTGGAGACGATGAAATATTTCTTGATTAGGCCGTCTTCTTTTAGGGCCTTAATACCCTTGAAATCAGAGCTATCGAGTCGTTTTGTGGCCTTGACCTCGATAGTGCCTTGTGCGGGCGCAGCATCAAAAGGATGTTTGCGAATGAAGACGCCAAAACAATTACAGCTATGAAATTTCGAATTTTGGTTCTCATCCATTCACTCAAGAGTCTTCAGCAAACCACTCAAAAAAACCCTCTTGCTTTATCTTCTTCATGTCTAACGCAATATCAGGCCCAATCCCAGCAACTTCGTTGCCTCCATATTTGCGATGTCATCGCGCACTTTTCTAATTTCTTCAATAATAGGATCTTTCATTGATTCATCTCTCGAAAGCTCTACTGGGGTGCAGATCACCGGTGATCGAACACCTTGATCTCGACACGCTTGTTGGATTTTGAGACATATCTGGGCACATTAGCGATGTGATTGCAGTTCCAGGTTAAAAGATCGTCCATGCCATGGACTGCGGAAACAGCAACATGATAAGAATCCTGAATGGCTTTCTTAGGAACAGCCTTTACTCGAATCAAATGTTCGGCAAGGTCAATGACAGTATCGGAAATGTCCAAAACTGAAATTTTTCTAATAGCCGCTTGGGTTTCACGCTATATTCCTTCAATAAGATCGAATGCTTGATTTTATTTCTTGTTAGCAACAAGAATCCACATGCTCAGAATCTTAGCACGTCGATGATCATATAAAAATTAGCCAGTTGAGCTTGTGAGAGAAGAAAAGTTTGCTTTAGGAAGGGAATGGGGTGGCTGATGGGACTTGAACCCACGGATGGCGGAATCACAATCCGCTGCGTTAACCACTTCGCCACAGCCACCGTAGCGTGAGAAGAGGACATAAGTTACACTGTTAGCGATGCTAGTCAATAGGATTCTTAGGGATTCTTGGCCGTCTTTAAGGAGGCAGCAATCTCCCGCTTTCTATCTGAAATTCCAAGGACTTTTCCTCACTCCACAGGATCCCATTGCCGCTGATGGCCAGCGTAAGCTTAAAAGCCCCTCCTGATGTAAGGGATTCTTCGGATATGAGATTGGCAAGTAAACTTTGGGGCCCGGAGAGTCGAATGACAAAATTAACGCGTTCGGGATTTTTCAGACCTTCGTCAAAAGCGAGTGGTACCTCAACAACGTCCTCAAACAATTTTAGTTTTGCCAGCTGAATTTTTCCGGTTTGTTCGAGCTTTGCATAGACAAGCGCATGATCAGAAGCTCCAATTTTAGCCGCAGAAATTTTTGCGATCAGGATTGGGCTTGGTGTCTCCGTGCCACCATTTTTTGGCACACGTCGCGTTGGGATTCTTTCCTCACGATAGAGTGAAATTTTCTTAAATCGAGGTCGCACTCCTGAGAATGTCAGATTGGATGGATTGAATTTATTTTCGATGTCCTTTGTAGAGTCATACCTTGCTGGAGGTGGAAAGCTCTTTTCTCCCGTAAATCGATGCCCATCCATTTTTTTAAATCGATTTTTGACGTCATCCGGGGCATTACCCTTGGGCTGAGCCTCCAATTCAACAGACCGAGGCACCTCACTAAGATTGGCAAGTAGCAATAGTCCATGGATTCTTTGAGTAGGATAATCTGTGGCGAAAAACGACCTGAGAGCTGTCTGCTTTTCCTCTGGTGTTTTTTCTTTATGGAACTGCTTAAGTGCTGCAACCGCACTCTCGATTTCGTCAACCGCGTCGGCGGCCTCCCAACGCACGTCGATCACCCGCAACGGTTTACTCAGTAAGCTGGAAAACCTGTGCAGATTCCTCCAAAAAATAGACCTCTCCCAGCTTGAGCATTTTGGCTCATCGGAGATGTCAAATGCCTTGCAGAATGCCTGCCACAATGCGAAACGCGGTTTTGCCGCGATGGCCGAGATCTGCTCATTGGTAAGCCGCACACTGGCATACCCCTCAAAGCGCCCGAGATGTGTTGGCGTCACGTGAATTGATTGCGTAGTTTTTTGATCATGGGATAGAAAAACCTGCTGTCGCCGCCGAGCAAGTAAATCAGGCTCGCGAGTCTCAAATTTTGGCAGACCTTTTAATTCGAGCTGCGTGAATTTCGACAGCTCCGCCAGGTAGTCCGTCAATTCTTCTGTCTCAACAAATTTATCATTGAGCGCAAGACTAAACGACACATCGATTGGATTGCCATCGGCAATAAATTCAAATCGGCTTTTTGGTTGCCCATCTCCTTCGTCCTTCTCGATAACTTTTCGCACCATCAGATCGGCCTGTAGACTGATTTTTTCTTCGGCACGCCCGGTAAGCATGTTCCAGCGCCCTCGGTCCAAATCCTCTTTGGCTTCCAGGATAAAATAGCGGCCAGACGCGTCAGTGATCTCAATCTCGGCGTCGGAGTGGGTACGATTGGTTCGTTTATTTGTAATAAAAATATTGTGCCCCGTCGCCATAGCCGTCTCATTGCGTCGCTCATTTTTGGTATAAAAATATTTGACGCCTGTCTCGAACTTGTCTTCTCTGGATCTCAGCCAAGAAATCTGTGCGGGAGCAAAATTACCATGAACCGCCTCTAAATAAGCCGTTCTCGCCTCTTCGTTACTAAGGTCAAACGCGTAAACTCGCCCCAACACGTCACTCACGGCCTCTTCGACAGCAAAATCAATAGGGAACACTGGAGCTGGCATACCCCGCCAAAGTGGAATTGTTTTTGAGAGGAGGTAATAAGTTTTTCCAAGCTTTGTCTCGATGCGTTGACCTAGCCGAGAGCCATTAGTCATACCAACCCAAACTGTATTAGGGTCCTTTTTGAGGATGTTGATCCGATATTCCCCCGTACGGAATACTGTCAAAGGCAGCTTCGCCTCCAGAGCAGTCGGACCAGTTAATACTTGATCCTTAAAACCGTGAACCCCTTGAGTCATCTCCACACCGAGGTTCACTCCTCCACTTATGGAATAACTTTTGATAGCGCCAATATCCATGGCCTTCACAGACTCAATGGACAGTGGAAACGTAAAGGGAGCCTCAACCCGATGCAAGGGGTCATACATTTCATTGGCATTGAAGGAGGGGGGAAGCACTGCCTCAAGTATGGGTAAAATGCCAAGCCAATTATTCACCGCTACACGCCACCACGGTAAATTCTTATTATCGTGAACGCGCATGGGGTCTGATCGCAGATAAATATCATAAACGTCAGTTGATTGCTGTGCGCCCAACATGACCGGAATCTCATTGTAGCGATATAACTCTCTGGAAAAACCTGGTCCAACACCTAGTCGATCCACAACGACGTAGGCACCACTTCTTGCAGTGAATACCTCGCGCGTCAAACCTAGGTTTATGTCCGCGGATCCTGTCAGTGGCCACTTTAATTTGTTGTCAAGCAACCCATAAAATAGCGACTCCATAAGTGTATCAATCGAGTGATTGATCGCATCAGCCCCGCTGCTCAAACCGGAAGCCAACACAGGATTGCGAAATAAACGATCAATAGGCCGCGTAGCAGGGCGGTCCATGTCATCAGATGTTGGATCGTCAAGCTCCACTACAGTGCTTAGCGGTTCAGCCGGTGCTATCGTATTGACCGGTCGCGGGGTGTTTTGTGTCCGTTGCGCGTTTTTTTGATGACTGGCTTTGGGATGTCCGCGACTATTTTTGGAATCTGCGGAAGCCACTGAGCCGCAGATTAAGAAGAAAAACACCACCATCAGGCTGGAGTAACTCATGAACGGACCCCCAGCCGCACGAGGATGAACCAGTGGCTCAACTTTGCCCGATCTTCCCGCTTTGCGTAACCGATCTGGCTCTCAATCTCTGTGTACTTCAGCAGATCATATACGCCGCCGAAACTACCGATACGCGCACGGCGGAAAATATCCTCGTATTGAAATTTAAAACGAAAGTGGTCCTGCTCTCGAGAAAGGTAGCTCAATCTGATTTGTTGTCGAAACTCATCAGGATCATAGGGGTACAGTTTGAATTGCCGCGTGATCTCAAAACCGGTTTCATCGCCGCGCCCGTTGATATTCAGGACACCAAAATTGATCGATCGACGCAGTAGTCCATCTCCAAAGCCGCCCAATACAAATCGTGTCCCTTCCAACGCAGCAACATCGTACATGATTCTTACCGCGCCAAAGAGCCTTTGTTTTTCGGACAGATGCTGATCCGGGAGACGGCCATACGTACCCTGAACGGTCCAATCGACCTGGTTATCGTAGGTGTATGCGGCAAAATCAACTGCAGGGGCCTCAAACTTCTCTAGGCTCCACAAATAGTCCATAGCGTATCGTTGTTGATGATCAATGGCAACCTGGGGATGGCCCTGACCGACGCTGATCCGATGTCGAGAGAGAGCATTATTGCCAATTTGAACGCTGATGACATCTCTTTTCGACTCACGCTTTGCCGCCTCTTTACCGTCGCGCTCCATGAGCGTTTGCGAGTGCCCTTTTGTGTGCAACGAGACATATGGGGTAAAAAAGACGGACGCCTCTCCTTCGGCATAAAAGAGCCATGGTGGGGGAGAGTGCTCTTCGTTTCTTGATTTTTGCGCGCCAATCACGTTTGCGTTCGCATTGACACATAGGTTGACAAGGCCCTGAGATGTTTGGATTGGATCAGACTTTAGGGTGCAGGTCCCGTGATACAGAACCTTCCCATAGGAAGCGCTACACATGGTAGCGAACGCGAAACTTATAAAATTCAGACGAAGTCGAACCATATGTTCGGTGAATCTCCGCATGGTAAGCCGATTTAATATGAATGTTGTATCAAAATGCGACGTTTTCGTCGTGAATTATTTTACGAGACATTCAATCAGAGCTTTGAATGCATCAACTGAAATCTCTGTGTGGAGCAATCGGTGTTTAATGAAGTCCAACGCCTCGAACCGATTTCGTTTGTTTTGATAGCTCCTTGATGATGTCAAGGCGTCAAACACGTCCGCCAACGTGGCTATTTGAACCTCTGGAAGCAAAGACTCTTTGGTTAAGCCATGGGGATATCCACTGCCGTTCAATCGCTCATGATGATGTATGACGATTTCGCGGGAAACATGATGAAGGCAAGAGTCATCAATCTTTTTTAAACCCTCAACCGGGTGACTACGCATGAGCACCCATTCCGATTCCAGAAGAGGTCCTGACTTATTAATGACTTCTAGTGGGACACTGGATTTTCCGACATCATGGAATATCCCACCAAGGGCGATGCTTCTGAGGGAGTCCTCATCTGAAAAACCCATCTGAACGGCGACTGCAGTCGCATACGCCGACACACGTATTGAGTGAAGGTAGGTGTAGGCATCATGATTTGCAAGACCACTGATCGCCTTGATGCATCCTGGGTCTTCCTGGACGCAATCGACCACGGCATTTGCCAATTCTTGTGCCTTTCTTACGACGCTTTCAGTCAGCTCCCCCTCAAAGAGATATCTGGTGAATGTGGCGCCGATATCTTGGATACTTTGCAGTCGATCCTCAGGTTTTTGCAAGCGTGACACAACTGGAAGCTTTGCCATCTTTTCATAGATTGCAGCTTTGGAGGTATCCTCAGGCCGAATCCAAAAATGCTCATATCCACCATTGATTAGCCCATTGAGCTCCGAGCGCACCCATCTGTAACCTTGGCCACTGTAAAGAATCAAATGCTGACCGACGTTCACAAACATATCAAAATCAGTTACGGAATTATCGATAAGCCGATCCACGGAGAAGCGAAAAAACCGCGCTTCGAGGTTGTTGGCCGCATTAAAATGTTGAGGCGCGTGATAGGACAAGTGCTCGAATCCTCCAAAGACTCTGAAGTCTTCGGCAGTTCTTCAAAATGATTGAGGCATGAAGGCCAAGCCCTCGATAATTCAAACAAAAAAGATCATTTATCGGACAAAACACCGTCAGCATCTCTGTCAATGTCTCGATCATTTTCACTGTCCCCATCATCTGGTGAATAAAGATCTTGAAAGGAGATATCAACATCCGTATCCACAGTCCCGACCAATTTTGCCTGACAAGAGAGCCTGACATCTCCTGCAGTCGATAAACGCATGCGCAGCAATAAGGCTGATTCATCGACTCCCATTGGGTGAAAAGCTGCCGGATTGCCAACTTTCACGCCGCAGGTGCCACAGCGACAAGACGCGCATCCAAACCGAATGCGAATATTGTTTTTGCGGGCTGCGACCAAGAGTTTCTGATCGCCAACAGCTTCAGCAACTTTGTTCTCAGGTAAAAATTTGATCTTAGCCATCAGACTGAAACCGCAAAATCACGAAGCGCAGCGTTTAAAGATGTCTTGAGATCTGTGGATAATTTGCGTTCACCAAGGATGTAGGCGCATTGGGTGTGGATTTTTCCGCCCCCATGGGGCGCGTCTTTTTCCAAGGTTCCAGGAACGACAACACATCGATCGGGAATAAACCCCTTTGTGATTGAACGCGTTGAATCTCTGAGATCCACGATCGGTGTTGATGCTGTCAACGTGACATTCGCCCCCAAAACCGCCTCACGACCCACACGAACACCCTCAACCACGATGGCCCTTGAGCCGATAAAAGCACCATCTTCAATGATGACCGGCGCGGCTTGTGCTGGCTCAAGCACCCCGCCAATCCCAACCCCACCACTCAAATGCACGCCGGCACCAATTTGCGCGCAACTTCCAACAGTGGCCCATGTATCCACCATACTCCCGGGACCAACCCAAGCACCAATATTTACATAGCTTGGCATCATCACCACGCCCGCCCCAAGAAATGAACCAAATCGAGCCACCGCGGGTGGAACAACTCTCACGTTGAGCTCTTTGAAGTTGCGTTTGAGAGGGATTTTATCCCTAAACACAAATGGCCCCACCTCCATGTCGCGCATTTCCGTGACGGCAAAGAACATCATGATGGCTTGTTTGATCCATGCATGGGTGTGCCATTGGCCGTCGGCTTTTTCAGCAACCCGGATCCATCCATTATCGAGCGCTGTCATCACTTGCTCAATGTGCTGCCGGCCTTCGATCGCTGCATTTGCCTGACCGGCTTCAATGCCGCTTTGGATTCTTTCGATCTGAGTCTTTAACGACTCGAAATCCTGCTGATTCATACGCAAATACCTCCCGTCTTTTTCTAGCACATGAGCTTAGTGATGTTTCTCAATAAATTTTGTCATGATTTCCATCGCGGTCAGAGTTGACTGGTCGTCAGGGACCATCGCAAGACGGAAATACCCCGTCATACCCTCGCTCAACCAAGAGCTTGGGCTTGCAATGATCCCGAGATTGGCAAGGTCTAACACGAATCTCACATCGTCGCCCTTGAACGCGTCAGGAATTTTGCACCAAAGATAGAAAGCCGCGCTGGGTATCGCGTCTAATAATCCCACTCTTTGCAGATGCGGAGCGGCGAGCTTCAGGCGATGCGAGAAAATCTTACGTCGCTCGGCCACATGGGATTCGTCTGACCATGCCACAGTGGCGCCAGCTTGAATAAAATCCGGTGAACCCACACCAAAGTTAGCCCTAGCTTGAACGATAGATTGAATGATTCTTGCGTCACCTGCAATCATGCCACTTCGATATCCCGTCAAACCGGATCTCTTGGAAAGACTCATGAATGAGAGGACTCGGTCTGATGAAAATTTAATGGGCGTCAATGGTCGCTGATCAAACTTGGGGTCCGTATTGATTTTTTGATCTAGCTCAGCATTGTAGATATCCACATAACAATCATCAGACAGTAAAATCGTATCAGTCTTATGACACCACTCGATCAGTCTCTGCCAATAATCAAACGTAGCGGTCGCCCCCGTAGGATTGTGTGGGTGGTTGATCCAGATTGCCGCCGCCGATCGCTGAATATCGGACGGCAAATCCCACGGCTCGATGCGAAAATCTGTTTTCTCCGTCACTCGAACAGGATAAGGAATGCCTCCGGCATAAAGAGCCGACGCACGGTAGACCGGATAGCCTGGATCGGGATAAATGAGGTGCTTCTTGCCTGACCTCCCGATCAGACACAACCCAATATTAAAGATCGCCTCTTTGGTACCACCTGCCGGGATCAGCGCGATATCGGCGTTTCTTGCAATTGCGAATCGGCTCTCGAGATACCGCCACTGGGACTCTCGCAGGGCATCCGTACCGCGAACACTTGGATACTGGCTAATATCTGGTATGGCCTGAATGATCGCGTCCCGAATAGGCTTCCAAGTTGGAATTTTTGGATCGCCCGTACCGAAATCATAAATCGGTTTGCCTTGCTTCGACAAATTTCCCTTTATTTTGCTCAATTCCTCCATAGGATAGGGGCGCATCTGTTTGGTGACACTGTTGACCAACTCTGTCATGATTTTATTTCCTCTCTACTTCTGTAATGCGCCGTAGGCTGCGGCTCCGCCTATTTTTCCCCTTAACGTCCAAAGCTCTGGGAAAAAACGTTTTTGCAATGTGGCGGAAAGATATTTCACGCCACTAGAACCACCGGTACCGATACGCGAACCAATCATGCGCTCAACCATAGCCACGTGACGATACCGCCACAGTGTAAATTGTTGGTCCAAATCACATAATGCTTCAAGCAATAAATACAATTCATAGTGCTTCGTGTGATTCTCATAGATCGACTTAAACACAGCTTCAAGCTCCTCCGAAGGCTCCCACTCAGCTGTAACATCCCGGGACAAAATTGCCGCTGGAACTGGATAATTTCGTCGGGCTAGAAAGCCGATGAGATGATCATTGAAACTGGGCTTCAGCCGCGCCATCTCAATCACCTCCCATGATTTGGGATAAGCCTTGAAAAACTTCAAATAAGCGGGATCTTTCAGGCCCATCCGAAATTCCAGAACACGAAACTGGTGACTTTGAAATCCGGAAGCGGGATTGAGTCGCGAGCGAAAACGATTAAAATCATTGGGTGTCATTGTCTCCAGAATGCTCACTTGTTGAGTCAAGACGTTCTGAATCGCTGTCATACGCTTTAGCGTCTTGAGCGCACCAAACGGACTATCTTGGTCAAGTTCTGCCTCGGCCAGATCCAGCTCATGCAGGAGTTGTTTGAACCATAGTTCATAGGTTTGATGAATGATGATAAAAAGTATCTCGTCATGCTCAGTTGGATTTGAAAGGGGCTGTTGCAGGTTTAGCAATTCATCAACCTTCAAATAAGATCCATAGGTCACCATGGACCCCTGAGGTGCAATGATCCCATCTTCAATATAACTAGACATCCTAGCACTCCATAGTGTCAACAATGCGATATTTGCGAAGCCATAATCCTAACATTAAAAAAAACCGTAAGGTAGTTTGAAATGATCGATAAAGACCTATAAATATTCTTTAATTTTGATTTATTTGGAATAATCTCATCAACCCGTCGTTCCTCTTCGCGATACCAAGCCGTTGACCGACTGGTCCACCAACATACTCAATTTAAATGCCGGGCCGCTAAGCGTCCATTCATTGCCGTCAAACTTCAAATATTGATACAATCTTGGGATCCCCTATAGCATTTTCTTTAGAGAAGGCCGATCACCCGCATGGAACCACCTACCCATATCAATGTCGACGATGGTGTCGCGAGAATCAGATCGTTGGCTCAATGTTCGCCAGGCCTTGTGGCACAGTTTCGGTCTTTTTCAGTCAAGAGATTTCAGTCAGTTTCCTCCATCCCGGACATTTCTGTCGCTGAAAGACCGAACTGGGATGATTTCTGCTACGGATCAAGACTCGCGATGATCACGATTGCTGGACTGAATTTTCAAATCATGATCAAGGCGCACTTTGACCCACTAACCTGTATTCAGGCTTTTGCGGCTGATAAAAGTATTCGTTGGTTTGAGGATTCACTGAGGGAATATTGCAACCTTTTAGCTGGAGCATTGAAAAAAGTTTTCCAAAATCAAAATATTCTCTGTGGCATCAGCTTACCAATTGTAACCGCGGGCTCGGACGAACTATTTTTTTCCGACCAAATTCGATCAAACCGGTTCACAGAATGTTTCGATCTTAAATTTTCAAATGTGGGAATGACCATGATGATGACCGTTGATGTCGTCAATGACGAAATCGAGAGAATAATCGCTAAGATTCAAGACAAAGAAGAGGAAGCGGAAGAGGTAGAATTTTTGTAAATGAAATGATTTCAGTTAATAGGCACGGGATAGATCAAGCATGCAATCAACAACAAACTCCATCATGAGCAGTGAAGAATTAGCCAGTCACAGCATTCGCGCAAACCACCAGCTAATTAGCGACATTATTCGCATCAAAGATGCCGTAGAAGCGTCCAATGAGCACATGCCGGGACTTTCGGGACTCATAAAAAAAGACGGAACCATCATCCGCGCTAATCGCCAAACTGCCAGCGCCCTGAATTACGCTGGAGAAAACATGTTCGGAGTCTCACTAAGCGAAAAGATTTCAGTCGAATCCTGGAAACTGCTTTCATTTGCCATTACGAATCACGGCTCACACACGCCTGCCGAAATGTCTGCTATCGATACCGCAATAGAAGCCCCTATTGAGACCCCACAAGGAAAAAGAGTTTTTTTATGGAAATTTCGACCGTTCACGTGGGTGTCTGCGCGAAGAGGTGAGATTTATTCTTTCCACGCGACTGACATTACTGAGAGAAAAAACTTCGAGCAAAAAGTCGCGAGTTTTTTTTCGTCGATTCCTCTTGGAATTGTGACAGTTGGATCAGACAGGAAGATTTCATGGCCATACAGCGCCTTCGCGGAGATACTTCTTGATCGTAAATCGCTAGAAGGCGTGAGCGCCGAGGACGCTATTTTCGGCAAAGCAAAGCCATTCATGACTTCTGATCAGATCGCTGGAATCCATATCTTTCTGGACATGATCGGATCTGATCCTATTTGGTTTGATGTGAATAAGCAGGCACTGCCCCAGGAAATCGGTTTTAGCAGAGACGGTGCAAAAGAGCCTGATTTTTGGCTTGCAATTATGTACAGCCCCATCGTTGAGGACGGCATTATAAGGTCCTTCCTATTGATTTTAGAAGATGTGACCGAGCGAGTTTTAAAGCGCCAAACCCAGTCAAATGCAAAATCAAAAGAGCAATTGATTGCTGAAATCATCCTGGATCTGGAAAGCGCTGGGGCACCCCTCATCGCAACCTGTTCCGTCGATCTTCAATCCCTATTTGCCGATTTAAATAAACACGAATCAAATGGATCACCAGTCCGATCAGTGTGCAATACACTGCACGGAATCAAAGGTGTTTCCCGGATCATGAACCTCCGCGACTTCAAAGAGCGGGTCCATGACCTTGAGGACCGTTTCTTGGGAAACGAGGCGGGACTTGATGCGCCGCTGCAACCATGGATGATTGCCGAGCTTCACGCTCTTCACGCCTCATGGTTGGAGATTTCTCGCTACATCAATGTGTTCAAGTCTCCAGACAAAAATGTCCGAGCTATTGACTCTGAAAGCCATGGCCGGCTTATGGAGAAGCGAAATCTCATCGAGAGTCGTCTGAAGGAAATGATCCCGCTGCTCCCACCGGAAGTCGCGCAGCAGATGACGTTTTTGACCCGAGAGGTTTCTTCTTTGGGGCGCGAACCATTAAGTCATCTTGAACCAAAACTGGCGAATTGGTTCGAGCAAACAGCAAAGAAACTTGGCAAGCAGGCGAAACTCTCATTCAAATGGAAAGACGCCTTCATTGAACCGATGCATGCCCAGGCATTGTCTGAGGTATTTATGCATTTGATCAATAACGCATTAGATCACGGCATTGAGCCGGCAGAACTGCGCGCCGAAATTCAAAAAAATGAAACGGCGTCTGTGACCATCACAGCCACGCCGGTCGAACAGGGAGTCTTTTTTCGATTTGAAGATGACGGTCGGGGTATGAATCGAGAGGCTCTGTACAAGAAGGCCTTGGGACGAGGACTTAATCTCGACCGTTCTAAAATGAGTGATGACGACATTCTGCTGCTAGCATTACTGCCAGGACTCACAACAAAAGATCAGGTCACAGACACGTCTGGTCGAGGAATCGGCCTCGATGCCATCGATGAAAAGATTAAATCTTTCGGAGGGCATGGACTAAAGATCGCCTGGTCAGGTGTTGGGCTTGGAACAAGATTCGAATTTTTATTGGTGCAATAATATTAGGCATAAAGGAGCAATGTTCATGACAAAAATTCTGATTGTTGATGATTCCGATAGTTTGCGATTACAAATCACTGGTGTGCTGTCGGCGGCCGGTTTTGAAGTGCTAGAGGCTGGCACGGGCGCTGCCGGCGTCATGATGTGGGAGAAACATGGTGACACCATCTCCCTCATTATGACTGACTATAACATGCCAGAAATGGACGGCATTTCTATGATTCGCAAGATCAGGACAACGTCCAAGGGCGCCCAGGTCCCTGTATTTCTCTTAACGACCGAATCGTCTGCTGAGCTGAAAAATCTCGGTCGCGAGGTTGGGGTCAAAGCATGGGTCACCAAGCCCTGTCCTCCAGAGAAGTTGGTTTCGGCGATTAAAAAAATACTCGGCGTTTAATTGTGCCACAGCTCGCTGGCCTGCTGAGGCACCCGCATCACTGCGGCCCGCACATCGGGGGCGGGCGCCCCCAAAGCACGATGTAAGCCACTGATTATACATATTTTTGTGTTTTTATTCTCAAGCTTCACCAAGTTTGACCGACCTTACTCTAGGTCAGGCCTTCAGTCTGACGAGCTCACGAGAGGGGTCCGGATGTCAACGCCACAGTCAGAAAATCAGCCGATTCGAGTTCTATGTGTGGACGATAGCGCAAGTATCATCGCGCTTCTCAAAGCCATTTTATCGCCAAAGTTCGGATTTACCGTCGTTGGTGTCGCGGAAAATGGTAAAGTCGCGGTGCAGATGGTGAAGGACCTCAAGCCAGATGTGATGACACTGGATATCCATATGCCTGAACTTGATGGCGTATCCTACATGGAAAACCACTTCAAAAAAGGTGCGCACCCCCCCGTGCTCATGATCTCATCAGTTGCTCGCGAAGAGACCGAGCTTGCCCAGCGAGCCATCAACGCTGGAGCCAGCGATTACGTGGAAAAACCTGCATTTAACAATCTCAATAAGCATGCAGAAGAAATACGCATGAAACTTATTGCCGCGTTTCAGGCTGGCCAAACGAATGTCGTACATCAAAACTTTGATAACGGATCGGGCGTCGATACCACGGCAAAATCAAATCGCCTGAATCGCATTATCGTTGTTACCGCAGGAGATGAGGGTCGATTACCACTAGTATTTTCACAAGTCCAGGGTGATCAGCCCCCGACGATTCTATTGATCGACGGATCGCAAGACGCCTTTCAAAAGTCGGTCACAGCGGTTAAGACCGGAAATTACAAAAACCTCGGCGTGATTAACGATCCATCCGTTGCGAAAATTAATGAGGTAGGAATGATGCCGTTTACCGAAGGACTGAAGTCGTGTCAGGCAAAGTTTCAGTCGTCCTCGGTATGCATCTGCGTCCTTGGCGTGCCATCGGGAGACATTGTCAATGCAATCTCCCCATGGCAGGGCATCTTACTAATCATGGAAGAAATAGACAATAACGGTCAACCGACCTATCAGTCGCTCAAGAAAATCGCCAAAGATTGTACGCCAATTCATAGTATCGGGTACATGTCGCTGAAACTAGCGTCCTGACGTTTCGCTGTGGGAATCTAGGCAGGTATGACAATTAGAAGTCTGAAATTCCAATTGCCGAGATCGTTTTGATTGAGCAGCTCAATATCCACTTGTCCGCCTGCGATCGCAAGAAGATCGCGGACCGCGCCCATCCCACTGCCACGGCCACTAATCTGGGTTAACTTGTCCGAAGTCGACACGCCGTCCTCAAAAATAAGCCTCGCTAACTCAAGAGGCGTGCGGACTTCAGCTTTTCCAGATTTATTAGTTGCTGCCGAAATCTTAGCAATGTTGATTCCGCGTCCATGATCTTCGTAAATCAGGGTCATGCGATTCTCATTGAGTTTGGCCTCTAGACTCAGATCCGCAGCCTCCTTGAATCCTTTCAATCCGTGATCGATCGTATTGCGAACTACATGAGTCATCGCATCTTTGAGACATCCCCAGACAATGGGTTCAAGCTGCATATTGGAGAAGTTTTTAACGCGTCCAGTCAGAGATTTGATGCCCAGTTCACTGGCCAATCCTGCATGGTCTTTGATCACTTGAGAAAACAAATTACCTATGGTTTTCGCCGGCTGAATCTCCTCTGTGACTGCGTCAACCGCTCTTTGAATGATTTTCTCCTGCCACTGGACATACACTGCCAAGGCTTCCTTTACTGGGTCAAAAACGTCTTTCAGGAAGATATGAACATCTTCTTGAAAAATAACCTCCTCGATCTCATGCATCATGGTCGTCATGCGTGCAAGTTTTGCGCTCCGAGCATTCCCCTTGATGGTGTGAACAATACGTCGAGCATAGATCAATTCTTCCTTCGCCAGCGGACGATCATCCGCCTGGATACGCTCCCTCATCTTGCCGAGGTAATTTGCGGCACTCTTTAGAAATTGGTCAAGAGAGTTTGAATCTGCAACCATAATCTCATTGAGAATGGCTATCTCTTGGGCATTTCGTTTTGCATCCTCCCGAAGCACGCTCGATTCAGTCGTATCTGAGGTCGTTAAAACAAGCTTTTTAATGACCGCGTCCTCAATTATCGGCGCCCAATCGAACTCAAGAATTCTGTCCTTGAGGTCGCCATTTTTTAATCTGGCCATTTTAGGCAGAGTATCTTTATTCAGATCAAAACACACGGCATCTTCGCCCATTAACATGAAAAGGGTTGACTGCGTCGCAGCAAGATCCTCATCACTAAGGTTTGTGTTATTGCGAAGGACATCCATTAGACTCGCAGACCCGCTCAATAGCTCTGGAAAAAACTTACCTGCCGCCCTGGAACGCACGCCAGAAATGACTCCATCACTTCCCACAATACAAATCCCAACAGGTGTGTGCCCTAAAATGACCTCGTATTGAAGGGTCAAATCCTTATGATCCTGGGTCTGAGCCTGAATGGGCTCTTTGCGCATGGCTAGCATCGATCGTCTTTCCTGTTGGCACAAACCGCATATCTCAATTCTATGCGCAGAGTGGCCTCACGGTAATTTGGGTTATTGGAAGATGTCTCACTTTGATATTGTATCAAAGCTCAAGATCTCGGCAAAATGACCCCTCTGGCCTGCGCGGTAAAAGGCCCTAAAACAATCCGAAAATTATCGATTTTTATACTATTAAAATATCACGCACAACGGCACCCAGCGGGTCTTGATCCCAGGTGATAATCGTCAAATTTTAATTCGTTTATCAATACATTTTGCTATTTCGTCAATATGAACGACCAAATCGGTCGCCCCAAGCTCAAACGCAGCTTTGGGCATTCCATACACAACGCAGCTCGACTCATCTTGCGCAATATTCCAAGCGCCGGAGCGCTTTAGTGCCAGCATACCGTCAGCCCCATCACGTCCCATACCCGTTAATAAGATTCCAATGGTCCGCTGCCCGCAAACTCGAGCAACAGAGTGAAAAAGAAGGTCCACAGAAGGATGGTAATGATAATTGGAATCGGATGGAACCACCTGGCAAACCAGATCACTCCCCCTCTTTTCAATCTTCATATCGTAGCCGCCTGGCGCAATGTAAACGTGATTCTTCTTCAAAATATCACCATCTTTGGCTTCTGAAATCTGAAAGGAAACATAGGAATTTAACCTCATGGCCATCGTCTCACTAAACACTGATGGGATGTGATGCGATATAACGGTCGGGGGGATATTAGCAGGAAAGCTTGTTAACAGTCGTTTTAACGCCTCGACACCACCGGTTGAAGATCCTATAGTGATGACATAATTGGGATCCCATTCGGACACTAATTTAGGGACTGAAGCACGAGGACCGGCATCATCTGTAAGCCTCGCGACCGAAGCGGCCTTCAATCGCGGTACAATAATTTCTGCAAGTTCAGTAATGGGACGAAGACTCGGCTTTTGAATGTAATCCACTGCCCCGTTTTCTAAAGACTCAAGCACTTGAGAACCTTCCTCGCGGCTGATGCTGCTAATCATAACAATTGGCATTTTGTATTTGGTATAAATCCTCTTGACTAGGGTTGGGCCATCCATTTCTGGCATCTGAATATCCATGGTGATGACATCTGGTTTAAGACTCTCAACCATCCCAGAGACCTCACTAGGCAATCGACAGGTCCCGACCACAACCATTTCAGGATCAGACTCAATCACTCGCTTAAGCAGCAGCGTTACCGATGCACTATCATCAACAATAAGAACTTTATTCACCTTTGGCAGCTTTGCGGCCGGAGCCACTGTGGAAATTATCGGCCCACTGGATGATGCCATATCGACGGTTTTTGCCTTAGCGACGACAGGGTCTTCATCCGCAGAAATTTCCAGCTTACCGACCTCCGGAATGAATCGAATGACAAACGCCTTACTTCGCACAGCTCGTCGAGTCACCGACAAACCAATATCTCGCAATACGCCACTAAGAATATCCATATTAGCCAAATTTCCAGCCATTCTCAGTTCAATCGATTTTGATGGGCTCGATTTAATGTGACTTTGAATCAATTCGATGATTTCAGACACGCTTTGACTAAATTTTTTCGAGACAGAGACCGCAAAGAACTCCCGTTGTCCATGGAATGCAGCAATAAAAACGTCTCCCTGAGACGCGTCCAAACAATGCTCAAAAGGGGCAAGATGATCAAATCGGCTGATCCATTCCATGGTCGATTTTGACTGTGCCATAACCGTCACCATACAATCATTCAGCCTGATGCTGATTTTTTGATAATTTTTTTACTTTCATCTAAGCGATAGCTCTTCGCATCGCTCGTTGACAGCCGATGACCGAAAACATTATCACCGTAGTTTTGTGACAAAATATTTTCAAACGAGATCGACTCGGCAGAGCCTATAAGCAACCTACCATTGTCATTTAAATGTAAGAGAAACAGATCCAGGCAACGGTCGACATCCGTCCGATCAAACTGAGACAGAACATTTCGACAAACAATCAAGTCGAATTTTTTGTCTTTCAAAAGAACCCCAGGTTTTTTGACATCCATGACCTGCCATTCAATCTTTTGTCTTAGCGATTGACTGGCGGCTACGGCAACATTTTGCCCTTCCCCAGATTTCGTCCAGTGATTACCCAGATACATAACGGGAACCTTTACTAAATCCGACTTTGGATAGATACCCATTTTACCATTAGATATGCAGTTTGAATCAATATCTGCGGCGAGAATACTAAAATCAAACCTCTTATCAAGTGTTCCTAATTTGTGATGAAGATACATTGCAAGCGAATAGGCTTCATGACCATGAGAACAGCCAACGCACCATACAGAGATCATGGAGTCAGAACTTCCATTTTTTGCGGCAATCACCGATGGCAACCACTTATCAATATATTGAAACTGCACAGACTCTCTGAAAAACCCAGTGTGATGAGGCGATATGATCGACGCAAAAAAAGCGCATTCCACATCGTAGTGCTCCTCAAAGTACAATCTGTAATCCTTCAGACCTTGCAGCCCAACTCTTTGGAGACGTTTGAGTATGGCCGCATGAACGACAGCTAACTTTGAGGGATCTGCCGGAACTTCGGCAGCCTCAAGAATCATGGCATAAAGATCTTCCAAAATCTCACCATCGGAAGAATGATCGGTTCGAGTCATAGAGCCACCTGAAGCGTGGATTCGCGAGGAACAAATAGTTGTAGATTAAGCTGCTTGTAGACCACTTTGATCCATAAATCCGTCAACGCTGAGTATTTTCGATGTGTCGATGAGAAGAATGATCGTTTTATCTTTGCGGTAAATGAGATTGATGTACCGAGATCGATACGAACTCTCGACCTCTGGCTTTTCTTGAATATCTTGTGGTTCCGGATTAATCACCTGATTGATGCTATCCACCAGGAAGGCCACCCGCACAGATCCTGACTCACACACAATCAGAGCCGTTTCAGAGGTGTGAGCGTTGATCACCATATTCAACCGCATCCTCAGGTCAATCACAGTTATGATCTGACCACGAATGTTGATGACACCCAGTACATATTTTGGCGCAAACGGAAGCGAGGTAAATTCGGGAACACCAATCACCTCCCGAACAGTTATAAGGGGAATAGCAAAACGCTCATCCCCGAGCGTGAAACTCAGCAGACGGTGATCTGCATGCTGATCTCCGAACAACTTATTAATCAAAGCGAGCCTTCCACCGGATTGTTCGTTTCTTTTCAGGTCAGACATGGCAACTCCTTATGATGCAAGCTTTGTTGGAAGATTGGATATATCAGATCGGGTTCCTGCTGATTTCGAATGCAGAGGCAGCGATTCTTTTGCCTCATCCCTGACAAGATCATCAATTTCAAGAATCAAAGCAGGCTTACCGTCACCAAGAATGGTGCATCCCGAAAGACCTTTTAACGAGCGAACTTCTTCACCCAATTGCTTTGTCACGACCTGGTAACGCCCAAGAATATCGTCGACAACAACAGCGTAGGGTTGTTCAAAGGTCCGAATAATAATTGCGATGGCGTTACTGTCATATTTACCTAAATCCCGTCGACCGAGCAGATGCCCAAGATCGTAGAGACGCGCGTTTTCGTTCCTTAGCAACAAAATATCGCCGAGACCAACCGTCGACTGAACCTCTGCTCCACTGAGCCGCACGGTTTCGTGAACCTGAGACAGTGGAATGACGAACTTCTCTCCCATGACACTGACAACCATTCCATCAATGATTGCGAGAGTGAGCGGCAGTAGTATCTTAAAAGTTGTACCAATGCCAATCTGACTATCTATCGTGATCGTTCCCTGCATCTGTTCAAGATTAGTCCGAACAACATCCATACCGACCCCGCGACCAGAAATATCTGTCACTTTCGGAGCGGTCGAAAAACCGGGCGCGAAAATGAGCTGCATCGCCTCTTTATCACTCAGCTGCACATCCGGCCCAATGACGCCTTTTGATTTTGCAATCCGCACCAGCTTTGCGGGATCGAGCCCACCACCGTCATCTTTAACTTCAAATACTAGCTTTCCTGATTGTCTGTATGCGTTAAGCGTCACCTTTCCGGCTGCGGACTTTCCTCGCGCTAACCGCTCATCACTTGGCTCAATGCCATGGTCGCAGGCATTTCGAATCAAGTGAACCAACGGATCTCCAATTTTTTCCAGAAGATTCTTATCGAGCTCGGTTTCCGATCCAGATGTTATGAATTGAATATCCTTTTTCAGAGCCTGAGATGTGTCGCGCACAATTCTTTGCAGCTTCTGAAATATCGGCTTTGCCGGTACCATTCGCAGGCTCATTGAAATATCTTGAACCTCTTTCGTCACCTTTCCAACCTGATCGACAACACGCTTCAAACCTTGATGCTTAGCATCAATGGCATGATCTCTCAGAACAGACTGCAGAATAACAATCTCGCCAACGAAATCGATGAGCTTCTGCACGCGCGTCAAACTAACACGAATACCGTCATCGTCTTTCTGCGGAGGGGCGCTGCTGCCAGACTTTTTATCGCCGCCATCCCCACCTGAACTATTTAAAGGAGCCTGACCAGTCGGCGCTTCAGCCTGGGGTGTCTTCTTTGTTTCAGAGTCAGGGACAGGAGACGTTTCGTCAAAAAGGTGCAATCCAGGGATATCCACGTTGTTATCCTTTTTCTGAAGGTTATTTTTGTGACTAACAGATTGAATTGCAGCGGTATCTGGCTGCGGTCGACCTTTTATGGCCTCTTCAATTTCCCGAATCAATCCAGAGCTATCAAATTTAGCAGACAGATCATTTTTCAACTGACCAACCATTTTAGCGATATGATCCGTGCTGCGAAGAAGCAGACCGACTGTTGATTTGTCCGGAATAATCTTTCCTTCTTTAATCATAAGAAGAAGGGACTCCAGATGGTGCGTAAATTCTCCGACCTCTGTCAAACCAACACCGGCGGCACTTCCCTTCAGGTTGTGCGCAAGCCGGAAGATTTTTGTAATCACGTCGGGATCAGACGGGTTGTTTTCCAAGTCAAGAAAACACTCCTCTACATTCTCAATGAGAATAGTCGCCTCTTGCAAAAAAATGCGCTGAAGCTCAATTTCAAAATCTAGCACAGTTCACCTCTCTTGGAAGTCTCGGCCCCCAAAACCCGCTCACCGCAGACGACTTCGGATGAATCGCAAACAGCTTTAACATCATTCTTTGAACCTGCTGAAATAATTGGCTTAAATATTTTCATGATGGCCTACCGGCCTCATGGGCTATCGCACGGCTCGCTGAGGCTCACTGCCAACTTTTATCCACAGGAAATTCATTGGTCCCAGACCCCCCAGACGCCGTCGCTGCGCAAATAAATTCCTCAATGGCGCGAGATTGGAATACCTGGGTAAACACATGTTTTCAAAGCTGGTTTATTTATATTTTTTTAAGTTTTCCATATGGACCTAGTTAGCAAGATATTTGGCATTCGTTCATGCAGGATGCGATAATTCGATAGTTGGGTGGATTTAGAAACATTTTTTTATCAGGACACAATATGGGAATCTCGCGAGACAGCAAACCGGCTATTTTAATTGTAGATGATGCTCGTGACTACGCAGAAATGATTGCGGAGCTCATTGGTGAAGCCTTTACCAGGCAAATCTATTTGGCAAAAGATGCAAATGAGGCACTAACCATGGTGTCGGATCTGCATAAGAAGGGTGAATTTGCGATCGATGCTGTGATTTCTGATATTCACATGCCAGGCATGTCTGGGCATGATTTTTTATTGCAGCTTGTGAGCCATGGAGTCTATGCGCCGGTAATATTTGTATCAGGACTTGCAGAACTCAAGTTGGCCATTCAAGCCCTAAGGCTTTCGGCCTTCGATTATCTGACAAAACCCATCCACCCTGAAGAGTTAATAGAGTCAGCTCGATTAGCAGCAGGCAAGGGACAACGCATCCGCGAAATGACTCTTGCACTTCAAGACATCCAAAGCCGCAATGCTGCGTCAACTGCATCGACCGACGAGAAAAAAGCGATTCATGACCTTGTCGAAGAGATTCAGAAAAATCTGCGAATGTCCTATCTTCTCGGACTTAAAAATAGCAGTGCGACTGTTCATAAATAGGAAAAGTCGCTTCAGTACATCACTAATTTTAAGCGGGTCTCAAAAAGAAAATCGTAAGCGCCGACTCTTCCCCACTTATTCAATACGGCAGAAGTGCGGCATAATCTTCGGCCGTTTTACAGAGTGGAAGCTTCTCAATGAGCATGCGAAAGTAGTTGCCCACATGTAGCTTGTTTGCGCGAGCCGTCATTACTAGTGAGTAGATATTGGCACTGGCTTCGCCACCATCTTCGGTTTCAGCAAAAAGCCAATTCT
>JBILMN010000174.1:0-5963 GCA_044375465.1 Oligoflexales bacterium
TATGGCCCGACGGTTCCAGCGTTCTTGGCAAGAGCTAGAGCCTCTTTGAACTGACCTGTGATCTGTGTTTCGCCTGGAACTAATGAGTCAAGGCTCGCAGCAACCTGAAAGGCGTGACGTGCGGCGTCGATTCCTGTCATCATGTAAAGTGACTGCTGAATGGTCGCCAGGCTCAGGTCCCTTGTTGGTTTAGCGGTGCGATGGATGGTGACGTAGATGTTTTGCAGTGTTTCGGGCGATAATTGCTCTGGTGTTGCCACAACGCCAAAAATCTCACAGCGGTTACAAGTGGAAAGCACCGCAATTTCTTTGATGGCAGCCTGCTGATTGATGCTTTTGAGGCATGTCACAATTTGTTCAGAATCAAGGAAGAATTCTTCCCGCGTGGCAATATTCGCTGTGCGGTGATTGCTGCCGACGCAAAACAAAAGGGGTGGATGTTTCTCCGAGGGAGATTCGGTCATGGAATGCCCCATGGTGCGGCAAAACTTAAGCTAAATCCCAGTTTAAAACCCTGGCCAAACCCCAAACCAAACCATAGGCCAAACCAACTGATGGACATCAGGGCAAATCCTGCGAGGGTCATCCGCGCAATGCGTTGCGGGCGGTAGCCGAGGATGCTCTTCAGGGCGAGGATCGCTAGGTACCACACCCATACCAGGATGGCCCAAATGATTTTTGCATACATGCCGGAGGTGGCTGGCAACATGCCGTTCAGTGCATACATGGCCCCACTCAGGAGGCTGATGGTGATAAATGTAAAGCCAATCCAGAGAGTCACATTCAATGAACTCGTAAGAGTGGTCATGGCCGGAAATGATGCGGGCAGGTCGGAAATTTGGCGACTTTTTAGTTTGCGGTCAAGCCAGATAAACAAAAGGCTCATGCCGCAGGCCAACACCGCAAAGCTCTGACCGATGATGGCTGAAATGACGTGAATGCGCATGTCGAGGCCAAAGTGTTGATTTTCAGCCATAGGGGGGCGACCCGCAAAGAAGATACTGAGCAGCTGCGTGACGGCAATCACGGGGGCTGTAAAAGCTCCAATCAACTCAAGGCGCCAAACGAACCAGCTGATCACTGTAGCCCAGCCAATGGTTGCTGCCAGGAAGCTGGATGAGGTTCCTTGACTCACCGCCACGGTTGTTGCCGTCAGGGTGCCGATCACAAACAGCAGGTAAGCAAGAAACAGCAGGCGCTGGCGCTGTGAAAACACGTGAAACCCAAGCGCCATCAGGCCCGATGTTGCTAGGAACGAGGTTAGGGAAGTGATTGATAAAACAATTAAAAAATCGTTTGCGTGGAGCATGCTCAGCCTTCACCAAGGGAGGGGTCTGTTTTGTCAAGACCTCAGTATGTAAGGACTGGCATTAGATCGCAATAAAAAGTATATAGAATCCATGAATTCACGGGGGCGTGCCCGGCGTGAATCAGCGCTTTAATGGAACTTGGGTGTCATTTGCAACTCACTGAATTAATGAGAGAATATCGCGATTCTTCCCTGTGGCAGCCCCACAGTTGGCGGGGGTTTTCTGCGTCCCAGCAGCCCCAGTGGGATGAGACGGCTGCCCTCACTGCCGTCACCGAGCAGCTCAAGCGCATGCCTGGTTTGGTCGGCCCGCGCGAGGTCGAATCCCTCAAGCATATGGTGGCAGAGGCGGGGCACGGGCGGCGATTCTTGCTGCAAGGTGGTGATTGTGCGGAGAGGTTCCAGGACTGTCGTGAGGATGTGATTCGCGCCAAGATGCGCATTCTCCTGCAGATGTCTCTGGTCATGGGCTACGCTGGACGCAAGCCCGTCGTGCCGATCGGACGGATGGCCGGTCAGTACGCGAAACCGCGCAGTGAGGCCATGGAGTTGGATGCCAGCGGTGAGCGGATTCCAATTTTTCGTGGCGAATCTGTCAACTCCTTTGAAGCCTCCCAGGTCGCACGCCGCTCAGATCCGCTGAGGCTTCTGCAAGCCTATCACTGCTCCAGTGCTACGTTGAATTTTATCCGCATGCTCATGACCAGCGGGTTTGGTGAGCTGCGAAACATGGATGAATGGGATATGGGGCGTCTTCGCGGCGGCCCTTATTGGAAAAAATTTGAGTTGATTGGCGCCGGCCTTCGTGATGCCCTGGCGTTCATGACGACAGTGTCTGCAGACGAGTCTGCTCCGGCGATTCTTCGTGGCGGGTTTCGCGAGTTTTTTGTGTCTCATGAGGCTCTTTTGTTGCCTTATGAGGAGTCTTTGACAAGATTCGTCCCGGAGATGGGGCGTTACTATAACCTGAGTACCCATATGCTGTGGATCGGCGATAGAACCCGCGATCTGGATGGGGCCCACGTTGAGTATTGCCGCGGCGTCGGTAATCCGGTGGGCATCAAGGTTGGGCCTCAGTTTGATGCGGATGCACTGGCCGCAGTGGTTCGCAGGGTGAATCCACACCATGAGCCAGGCAAAGTCGTTGTGATCACGCGTCTTGGAGCAGATGAGGTCTCGTCGCGCCTTCCACGCCTGATTCAGACTCTGCATCGTGAAGGATTGGCAGTGACGTGGAGTGTTGATCCGATGCATGGCAATACGGTCCGCATTGCGGATGGTCGCAAGACGCGTCGCTTTGATGACGTTGTTTCCGAAATGCGTCAGTCGTTTGATATCCATGCCCGCGAAGGCAGTGTGTTGGGTGGCCTGCATCTTGAATTGACGGCAGATGATGTCACTGAGTGCACGGGTGGCACCGCCGGTGTTGATGAGATCATGCTTGGTGGCCGCTACGAAACCTGGTGCGATCCCCGGCTCAATGGCACTCAAAGTCTGGAGATCGCTTTTTTGGCAGCCGCATGCCTGCGTCAATCGACGCTGCTATGATTGGTAATTTAACCTGAACATTGTAAGATATTGCGAACGCCTCGGGTGCGTTGGTTTGTGATCAAATCAAGCGTTCTCGATGTGCTCTTGATAAAACCAATGAGGCCGGGAGAGCGCTAAACGATGATGGCAGAAAATTTATCTCCGGAAGTGACGTGGACGATTTTGGGCCTACTGCTTTTGGGCCTTGAAATGATGACAGGGACCTTTGTGGTCTTGTTTTTTGCGTGCGGAGCGCTAGTGACCGCGCTGTTGACGTGGTTTGGGCTGGTGTCAGGAGCGTCGGCGCAGATTTTTTTGTTTGCGATCTTAAGTGGCGGCGGTTTGTTGGCGTTTCGCGACCGCATTCTTCGAGGCTGGGGTGGACCTAAGGAGTCCCTGCGCGGAGATATCCATCAAGAGATTCTCGTGGAAGTTCCGGTTGCGGACGGGGCTGATTTTGAAGTGTTCTATCAAGGGACACGCTGGGTCGCCAGCAATCAATCCGGTCGTGCCTTGGTAGCAGGAGAGCGGGTTAAGATTGCGAAAGTTGATGGTGTGAAGCTCGTGGTCAAATAAATCACGGTCACAGAAATTACGGTCACAGAAATTACGGTCACAGAAATTACGGTCACAGAAATTACGGTCACAGGGCTTGTTAACGTTTGATAAGAGGAGACGGACATTATGGTTGAGTCGCTGGTTTTTTTGGGTGTTGTGGTGTTTTTTGTCCTCCGGACGGTGCGGATTGTTCCGCAGCAGAGCGCGTTTGTGGTGGAGAGGCTGGGTCAGTATCACCGGACCTTGAACGCAGGACTGCATTTTGTCGTCCCATTTATCGAATCCATTCGCTATCGGCATAGCCTTAAAGAACTCGTGATCGATGTGCCGGAGCAGGTATGCATCACGCGTGATAACGTTCAGGTGAAGGTGGACGGAGTGTTGTTTTTGCGGGTCATGGATCCTGCTAAGGCCAGCTATGGAGTGAGTGACAACGTCGGTGCGGTGATTCAGCTGGCACAGACCACTCTGCGCAGCGAGATGGGTAAACTCGAGCTCGATAAAACCTTCGAAGAGCGTGACTACATCAATACGGCTGTGGTCCGCGCCATTGATCCTGCGACCGATCCATGGGGTGTCAAGGTTCTTCGCTATGAATTGAAGTCGATTCAACCCCCGCGCGAGATTCTCGATGCCATGGAGAAACAAATGCGGGCCGAACGCGAAAAACGTGCAAAGATTCTTGAATCTGAGGGTGATCGCGATTCCAAAATCAATCGCGCCGAAGGGATTAAGCAGGAAACCATCAAAGAATCCGAAGCTGAAAAACAGCGACGTATCAACGAGGCTGAGGGACAGGCTTCAGCCATCAAAATGGTGGCCAATGCCACCGCTGATGGCTTGGCCTTGGTGGCGCAGGCCATGAATGGACCTGGTGGTCGCGATGCCGCCCAGCTGCGTGTGGCGGAGGAGTATGTGCGACAGTTTGGGGCGATGGCGCGTCAGACCAATACCATGATTGTTCCGGCAAACATGACCGATGTGGCCGGGATGGTCGCAACGGCGATGAGCATGGTGACTGGCGGGAAGCCGAAAAACCCAGCTTAAATGGCTCAAGACCCAATAAAAAAAACCGCTGGCTGCGCACCGGCGGTTTTTTTTGCACAAATCGATCCTCTAGAATGAGTCCCAGTGGCTCATCGTTACGGCGTCGCAAAGCTCATGCCCTGGTACTGCTGCGCGATGGCGATCATGACGAGCGACATCAGAGCTTGGGTGTTGACGCTTTGGCCGTTGGCGGCAATCACCTGGGCATACTGGGGAAGCAGTGCAATGAGTTGGCTTGGGTTGGTGATGCCCTGCATGCCGAGAATTTGCGGAACGTTTAAGCTTGTGGGCAGTTGTCCTGGCATGGTTGCGGTGATGCCAAGGATGCTGATGGGCGCAATCTGCCCCATGCACTGACTTGCATTGATGACAATGCCGGCGATGGTCAATATTTGATTGACGTTTGGCACGCCTGACACCAGGCCAATCAGGCTAGCCATATTCAGTGCGCCGTTATTTTGCGCCATGCTTGCAGCTTGCAGCACGGTCAGTGCTATCAGTGCCGAGGAGCTATTAGGAAGTTGGACCGCCATGGGGATCGCCCCTTGAATGACCGCAGGTACCACGCAACTGAGCGCCACATTGATGGATGCCGGAAGCCCGTTGATGATTGTGTTGAGGCCTCCGAGGTTACCAAGGCCGGGCAGTACGGGCAGATTTGTCGGGATATTGGGAAATCCCTTCACAGGATTTTGTGTCGCAGGACTCACAACTGGCGGCAGAGATGTTGACGCGACGGGGGTTCCACTAACAGTCGCGACACCAGAACCAAGCGCATGTTGCAGCAGGACTGGACCATCTTGAGCGATGCCCTCGTCGGTGTCTCCAACCGTAAACGCAGTCTGAAGGGTTGAGTCTGTGGGGTACATCAGATCCACTTTGTTATTGGTATGATCAAGTCCAAATGAATGAGCAGATTCGTGGGCAATGGTTCGCGCGAGGTATTTTAGGTCCTTGGAGCGAACGAACACAAATCCCACATCATTGGGGTTTGCGTTACCAGGGTCAAAGGGGGCAATCCCCGCAACCGACGAGCCGCCAGGGCAGCCGAGGTTTGCATAAGAGCCGCCAACGTGCATGGTGGTAAAGTCGCCAGTGCTTGGTTGATCCAGCGTGATCGCCAGTTTCACACCGGCATCGGCATAGAACTGCGCCACTTGACGTGCCACCTCGAGCTGGTCTTTGGCAGCGAGGCCAGCAGCCGGTATTTTTGCCGATGTGGCACAGGGTAAGAAGCTTTCAGAGCGGCCATAACCTTGTTTGACCGTGGCACCTTGAAAGTTCAGCCATAGGGTTTGCTCTGTGGCGCTGCCCAAAGCGCCGGAGCTGGCAAGCTCCATGCGTTCAGACAGCAGGGCATCGTAGTATGGTTTGGGAGGATTGACGATCCTGTCGCGACCGTAGATACCGCGACCATCGGCGCTGGCGTGATCATCAGGAGCTGCACCGCATGCGGTCAAGAGCAACAGCAGTGTGGAAGCGGGCAGTGTCCTCTGCAGCGATTTTTTAAGGACGGTCA
>JBILMN010000173.1:0-5963 GCA_044375465.1 Oligoflexales bacterium
TCACCACGGATCACGGCTCCAAGGGTGATAATGGCGCTATACCGGCCTGAGCGGGCAGCCTTGGCAGCCACCGCAGGGATCTCAAAACAACCAGGGACCCAAATGGTCTCTGTAACATCGGCAAGACCCGATTCTTTGAAGACATCCTCTGCCCCGGTGAGTAGGCAGCGGGTGATCATGTCGTTAAATCGTGCAACGATGATGAGAAATCGTCCGGTATTCGCGCTGGTCTTTGATTTTGCCATGATGACACTCCTTAAATGATAGCGTTATAGCGATAGATCGGCACAATCACTGCTGAATCAACACGTTATCCACAACCTCAAGGCCAAACCCGGCAAGCCCTTTCAAGGTCCGCTGTTGGGTGACATGAGTGCGCATGCGTTGGATGCCTAAATGTCTGATAATCTGGGCTCCGATCCCGAGAAGTCTTGAATCCATGGCGGGGGCCTTGGTGTCCTCTGACACAGGGTTTGCCGAGACTTCGCGGAAATCGTGAAAAGTGGCCACGTGGCCCGGATGAGTCAAATAAACCAAGGCGGCGGAATGCGATTCGCGTAACATTTTCAGACCGTAGCGGATCAAATCATGACTTGAAGACGGTTCATGACTAAAGACATCCAAAAAAGGTTTTTGACGGTGAACGCGCACGTCGACGGTATTGGTTGCAAAAAACTCCTGACCTTTGATGAGAGCCACATGCTGTGACCCGTCGAGAATGGATTCAAACAAAATGGAATCAAAGGCACCTTCATGGGTATGCACGAGGCCACGGTCGATGGGCTTTACAAGGCTGTCACGGGTGAGACGATAGGCGATCAGATCTTCAATGGTGACAATCGGTAAGTGGTGTGTTTTAGCGAATAATTCGAGGTCTGGCATACGCGCCATGGTGCCGTCATCATTCATGATTTCACAGATCACCGCCGCCGATTTAAAACCAGCAAGACGAGCCAGATCGACGCTACCTTCGGTGTGTCCTGAACGCTCCAATACGCCGCCACGCTTAGCCCGCAGCGGGAAAATATGTCCCGGCACCACCAGGTCTTCTGGTTTTGCATGATCGGCGACTGCCACGCGAATGGTATGGGCGCGGTCGGCAGCCGAGATCCCGGTCGTGACACCGTATCTGGCTTCAATGCTCACCGTAAAGGCTGTGGTATGACCGCCACTACCCTTGGAAACGTCGTCCATAAGAGGCAGTCGCAGCTGGTCCACAAGTTCCGGGGCCAGGGGGAGGCAGATCAGTCCGCGAGCTTCGCGGGCCATAAAATTAATTTTCTCGGCAGTGGCATGTTCGGCGGCAAAAACGATGTCGCCCTCGTTTTCACGGTCTTCATCGTCAACCATGATGACCATGCCGCCTTTGCGAATGGTTTCAATAGCTTCCATCACTCTGGCAATACTCTTGTCCATGGGGATCAGACTCCAATGATGGGGTGTGATGGGATGTTTGCGTGACGCGTTCAGTTCAAAGAGCTTCAAGACGCTCTATATGAACCGGAGACAAGAAAATTGCAATGATTTTAATAAATGGGAGCCACTTAAATAAAACACAATCCAAGCCTTCGGGCTCCTGCTAGACAGGCGGGATCACTCGTATTTAAGTGCTTGAATGGGCTGCAGTGCCGCGGCCTTGCGGGCTGGCCAAAATCCAAAAACAATGCCAACAAGAGCCGTGACACCGGTCACCATGGTCACGACCACAGACGACACCTCAAACGGCCACTGGGTCGCCATGGCCGCCACCTCAGCCAACCCCCAGCCAATGGCCACACCAAAGGCGCCGCCAATGATTCCGAGGAGCGCTGCCTCGACCAAGAATTGACTTAAGATATCCATGCGCGTGGCGCCCAGGGCCTTGCGAAGACCAATCTCACGGGTGCGCTCAGTCACCGATACCAGCATGATGTTCATAACGCCGATACCCCCAACAAGTAGCGAGATACTGGCAATGATACTCAGAAGTAATGACATGATCTTGTTGGTGGAGGAGATGGCGGCTTGAATGTCTGCCATGTTTCTAACGGTGAGTGCCTCGTCCAGTTTTTCGTCGGTGAGTCGACGCCTTGCCTTGAAGATGTTTTTGATCTGAGATTCAACGGACGCCATGTTCTCAGCTTTATCAACCTGAATATCGATCATATGAATGTTGTCATAACCAAAAACCCGCCGCATGGCGGTCTCAAGCGGAATCACGATGACGTCGTCTTGGTCCTGCCAGCCATTGGAGCCTTTTGCTGGTAAAATGCCGATCACTTGAAAATACACTCTGTTGATTTTTATCTCTGAGCCAATCGGGTCTTTGGCGCCAAATATATTTTTGGCAACCGTTCGCCCAAGAAGAGCCACTCGCGCCCGCGCTTTTTCTTCTGTGGGCGTGAAATTTCGCCCGACATCCGGCGCAGCAGCACGCAGGGCTGCATACTCATAGGTGGTTCCGGTAATGTTGGTGTTCCATGATTTTTCCTCAAATTGGGCTGTGCCCTTACCACTCACTCGCGGTGCCATTGCGGTGACATGGGTCAGTTCACTTTTAAGAGCCTCCACATCGTCGGGGAACACCCGGACCGGGTTTCCCCCAACGCCTCCGCCCATCCCCATGCGAGATGACCCTGGGTAGACCACCAACAGATTAGAGCCAAGGCCTGACAGCTCTTTTTCCATGGTTTTCCGAGCGCCTTCACCAAGGCCAAGCATGGCGATAACGGCCGCAACCCCAATTAAAATTCCTAAAACCGATAGAAACGAGCGGACTTTATTTGAGGTGATGGCGCGGTATGCCTCCGACACATGACTACGAATTTTCATGACGACGGCGCGCCAACCGACTTCCGGGGGCGGCGTAGCGCCGTCATAAAGTCCAAGGGAGGACTCTTGGTCAGTGGCGGTGCTCATGCCGGTGAGATAATGCGGCGTCTGGCGTTCATCGGAAACAATGCGGCCGTCACGCATCTTGATCACTCGTCTTGCGATCTGCATGACCTCCTGCTCATGAGTGACGATGATCACCGTAATGCCTGCGCGGTTTAGGCGCACCAGAATATCAAGGATCTCCCGCTCGCTCTGGCTGTCAAGATTTCCCGTCGGTTCGTCTGCAAGTAAAATTCCGGGTCGATTCACCAATGCCCGAGCAATGGCCACGCGCTGTTGCTGACCACCAGAGAGTTGCGCGGGAGTGTGCTCTGACCGCGGCTCAAGCCCAACGGCTGCAAGCACCTTGCGGGCCCACTGGTGGTCATAGGGGCGACCGCTATAAAGCATGGGAAGACCGACATTTTCTGCGGCCGTGGTGCGCGCCAGAAGGTGAAATTGCTGAAATACAAAACCGATGGAGCGCCCGCGTGTGGCGCTCAATTCATCATCGGTAAGTCCTTGGACGGGAGTTCCATCAATGACGATTCGACCAAAGTCGGGCGTATCCAGAAGGCCAATCATATGCATCAGCGTGGACTTCCCGGAGCCAGAGGGTCCGACAATGGCCACGAAATCTCCTTGCTCGATACTCAAGCTAACGTCATCTAAAGCGTTGAGTGTGACGTCACCCATGCGAAAAATCTTTTTGATTTTTTCGATTTCAATGACGGAGTTTGTGCTCATGATCGCTTGGTATCCAGGGAATCAAGTTCATCAGGGAGAGATTACTTGCGGTTTGGTTTTCGTGAGCCAAATGGGCTAAACGGATTGGTCGAAGTCTGAGCTCCATCGGTTTGTTGTTCCGCACGAAGGACGATATCACCCTCGCCAAGCCCATCTAGAACTTCGTAAAATTTTCCGTTGGTGGCTCCAATGGTCACAGACCGCTCCATGGGCGGAGCCTTGGGATCTGTGGATTTGACGAGTATTTTTACAGTCATTTTTGTTGATTCGTCCCGAGAGGCGGCGGCCTTGTCCGATGCCTTTTCTTGTTTGTCTTGTTTGTCTGGTGTTTGCACCATTGAAACGGGAAGCAGCAGTGCTTGGTTAATCTTCTTTTGCATGAATTTGACACTGGCCGTCATGCCAGACCGCATAAAATCGGGAACCTCTTCCGGCAGAATTCTGATTTCGTAGATGGTGACGTTGTTCACTTGTTTTGATTCATAAGCGATACGGATCACCTGGCCTTTGATGGGGTGATCACTATAGGCGTCAACGCGGATCTCCGCAGTCTGACCCAAAATAATTTTCGAAAGATCAGTTTCATCGACCTGCGCGAGCACGATCAGACGGTCTGATATAATAAAGACGGTGTCTCCGGTACTGACGGTTTGCCCTCGTTCAACCTGCTTGGCAATCACCACGCCACCAAGCGGCGCAATGACGGGACTTGGTTTGTAGATTTCACGCCATCGACGCTGTTCTTCCTCTCCGGCTGATTTTGCCATGTCCATTAAAGCCGCGCGGTCGTTGGAACTCATCCATGCGAGGACCTGGCCGGCCTTAACGGGTTTTCCCTCTTCAATTAAAATCTCGTCGATACGTCCAGCGATCTGGGGCTTGACGACCAATCTGTTCTCAGGCTGGACAGTGCCCGTCGCCTGCACGGAGATTTCAAGATTATCGCGGGTGATCGTGTGTTCGGTGTAGATGATGTCTGGCTTTTTGGTTCGCTTGTAGACAACGTAACCGCCAAATAGCAGCACGAGGCTACCGATGATGGTCCATAGAATTAACTTTCGTGGTCGTTTCAAGGGCCGTCCTCCAGCGTGGTGCCAATGGCTGCTAGATAATCAGAAACAGCGTCGGCCAGGTCTTTTTCACTGTTCAAAACCTCAAGCTCTGATTTGGTCAAAGCATTTTCAAAAGCATCCCAGTCTTGGAAACTCATGAGCCCAAGTGTGTAGCGCTGCCGCGAGACCTCGGCTTGAAGCTGAGTGGCCTCAAGCCCTTTGCGAGCAACCACAAACCGTTCACGGCTTGATTCAAAATTGGCTTTGGCCGTACGTATGGACTGATCGGCCTGACGCCTTGACTGGGAAAGTGTGATTTCAAGAAGGCTTGTTTTGGCGACGGCAGCTCGAACGTCCGCGTCTTTTTGACCATCAAAAATGGGAATGGTCATCGAGATGCCGGCCGTATAAACCGGTTCTTTAAGCGGAAGATCAGGGCTTGCTGATTTTTTTGCGGAGGCATTGAGCGCCAATTCGGGAAAATATTTTAAACGAGCTTCGGTGGTCGCCGATCTTGCTGCCGCCAATTTGGCTTCATTTGCGGCGACTTTGTACGGGGTATGTTGATCGGTCCCTGGTGGCGTCCATTTTTCGTCAGCAAGAGACCCAAGCAGCGGCTCCTCATCCGGGATTTCAACTGCCACAAGAACGCCAAGATCGCCGCGCGCTAGTATGGATTTTTTCTTGGCGTCTTTAAAATCCACAACAGCCCTTTGTTCCGCGTTTTCCGTCAAAAGTAAAGACCCCTTGGACTCCCGCCCACTGCCGTAGCGCAGTCTGACGATTTGCGAATTTGACTGCCGCCGCGCGATGTTCTGCTGATTCAACGCCGTCAGACGGTCATAGTAAAGTGCCCGACTCCAGGCCTTTGACAGTTCAGCGCGCAGGGTGACGGAGGCATCCTTGAAAGCAAGCTTTGCAGCGTCTAGGGATGCAGTCGCCGCCTGACTATGAGCTTGATCACGGCCAGAGCTAAATAAGCTTTGTTCAAGGTTTAAGGCCGCAGAAAAATTATTGGAGCTTAACTTTGATGGCTCATCTCGAAGGCGGCTTGCCTGAAGAGTCGAATAAACACGCGGATAAAATCCTGCCTTGGAGTTGTCAACTGCAGCGACGGCACTTTCAATATCCGCCTTCGCTGCGTTGAGGGCTGGAGCATTTATGGCTTTTGCTTTGATATCAGCCCAGCTTGCGGCCAGCGTCATCGAAGAGCCACCGAGCACAGCAAGCCCGATCATCAAGCAGAGCAAAGACTTTGACAGCCGCGTGGTTGCCGTTAATCCCGCAGGCTCGAGTGATCCTGCCGAGTCC
>JBILMN010000175.1:0-5958 GCA_044375465.1 Oligoflexales bacterium
AAGCCTTGGCAGAACTAGGACTATAAACGAACGACACTCCCAATCAACTGTGGATACACTCTTCATGTCGGCGAAAACCAACGGTTATGCGGACTACCCAGCGTCGCCAACGGATGAATGAGGCCCACAACCACCTGAAAATAATTATGTTTCCAGCCAAAGACTCATTGATCGGGAGATTTTGACCGAAGCCCCTCGCGAGGCCTTTTTGCGAAAGGGGTTTCTTTGAGTGATCCTCGCCTAAAATCTTTGTCTCATGCTGATAAGGTTGCCATCTTGTTGATCAGCCTTGGCGAAGACCTTGCGGCTGAATTGCTGCAAAAGCTCCCCAAAGCTGACGCCCAGCGTGTTGTACACGCCATGACGCGGCTTGGCCGTGTTGACCCCGCCCTGGTTCAGGCGCTACAGGCGGAATTTCAAACCCTGCTTGCATCCTTCAAACCATCACTTCCAGACGGCTCCGAGGCGGCTCGACGGATCGTCAGTAAAGCATTCGCGGAAGATGACACCCATACACTGCTAAAAAATCTTCCGCGCCCTCTTCCCCAGAGTTTTCAGCTAGCCGAACAGATCGAGACGAACGCTCTATGGCAGGTATTACAGCAGGAACATCCACAAACACTCGCCGTCATCCTTGGACATCTGAGCGCTAAAAAATCCGGAGAGCTCGCCAAACAAATGCCCTTGGACCTGCGAACGGAAGTTCTGTCACGCCTGGCTAAAACAAAAGATATTCATCCTGACGCACTCGACGCCATCGACGAGGTCCTTGGCAAAGCCATTGAATCCGCAAGAACTCGCGGCACGCAATCTCTGGGCGGCGCGCGCAAGACCGCAGAGATCTTGGCGCAACTAGCTCCAGCGCAGCGGCAAGAATTATTGACGCGTCTTGAGCAGTCCTCGCCGCCCGTTGCTGCGGAGGTCCGTGCAGGCCTGTTCACCTTTGATGATCTTGTCAAACTGAAACCAAAAGATTTTGAAGCACTGCTGAAATCAGTCGCCCCAAATGATCTCGAGATCGCCCTGCGCCGGTGCCCGGAGCCCATTGCCAGATTGTTTTACGGCGCCATGTCGTCTCGCCGGGCGGAACAAATACAAGAGAATATCGCGGCCGCAAAACAGGTTCCTGTAACAAAAATTGAAGAGGCCCAACGCAAAATTGCCGCCATTGCCGTCGGCCTTATAGAATCTGGCGCGATCCTTGACCCCCTGGATGAGGTTGTTTGAATCGCTCAAGAATATTTGCATATTTGTGTTGCGGTTTTTAAATTTGTGGTCAATCCTGAGGATAGAACTTCATTTTTATCTGCGAGGGTTGACCATGAGACTTTTAAGCTCTATTTGCGTCCGTTTGGGCCTAGTGATGGCTTGTGCTTCGGCGTCAGTATTTAGTATGGCTGGTTTGGCGGCGGCAGTTGAGACGGTGACGTTGCTGGACCGAGGGGAACCCCATGCATCCATGGTGGCTGATGGGGGCGTGCTTTGGGTCGCGCAAAATCGCAAGAATTTTAATGCAGATTATCGCCTGCAGGCGTTTGCTCCAGATGGACGATTGGTGGATGAAGTCACTTTGAGTCATGCGATGTGGAATATGGTCCAGGCGGCGCCGGGAACTGTCATGATGACAGGCATCAATCCAGACTCACGCCTCACCAACTACACGACCGCTCGCCTTGATGGCGGCAGAATCCGCTTGAAAACAACGGAAATTGCACTCGGTGGCTTCATCAATTTCTGGATCGCCAGCTTTGGTGGTAAGCACTACTTTGCAGACATGGGCGGCAACCCCAATGACGACCAGTTGGGAGTGCCCGCGCAGACCATCTTTGCGTCCACGGGCACCAATGCCCGCTATCTGTCCACCCGTCTGCGCATGCCACTATCAGGACTCGGCATGAATCAAAAGCTTTATCTGGTGTCCCACGAGTCCATCGGCAACCCCAAAAGCAGCCTTGTGGAAGTCGACCCAATCTCCATGCAAAAACGCGTGCTCATATCATCAGCCACAGCGGCCTATACTGGAATTAAAATCTTGCCAGGCACCCAGGATCTCGTGACCAGCGCCCTGGCTGAAAACAAAATTGTCATTGTCGATTCGAAATCTGGCCAGATGCGCCGTGAACTGCGCACCAAAGGCTACACCAGATCCTTTGAATTTTTCGGACACTGCGTTCTTGCTGGTGACGACGAGAACAATATCGTCGAAATTTTTGACCTGAATTCCAGTTCCGATCTTCCCGTGATGGCAGAAGAGGTCGCTCTGACGGGCGATGAATTTTCTGGCATCAAGTCCATTGCCGTGGATCAATCGTCTGGAATGATCTTTGCGCGTGCATCTCTGGCCTGCAATCCGATGATGGAGGCTTGTGACAAAGACTATAATCGGGTCGTCTCGTTTGGAGCGGAAGCTGCTGAACGACTGCGTAAAGCATGTCAGTAAAGACTTAGTATGTTGGATTCACTCCCTGGATAGAGTGAGCATCTTCTATTTTCCTAGCCAAGGCATCCCGATGCCTTGGCTTTTGCATTCCAGGGGCGCCCTGCCCTCTGCGTTATTGTAACCAAGCGTTTTAATGATGACTTACATTAAAACTACAATGTCCTCCAAGCAGTCACTAGGCAGTTTTTGCTCAACCATTGCCGCCGATTGCCGATCCACTCCCCTAGATCATCGTTCCAAATCCGTGACTAGAGGGGACACAACATGCGCACATGGATGACCGTTGCAGTCTTGATCATATCCGCATCGTCAGCATCAGCGTTCGAAGTCCCCAGATCCGTTCCACAATCAATTGACGCCAGGTATCAGGCTCTTTACAAACTGCAAACTGAAGCCCTTCCAGATGGCAGCGTACGGCTTGGCCCGGCCCGTCTTATGTATCGTGGAGGCATTCGTGTTCTCTATGTCGCCGGAGATGCATTCGAGATGGCCTATCAGCATGGACGTTTGCTGCGTGAGGACATCGTCCGAGGCGCGCTACCACAGACGGCAAACATTATAAAAAATACAGTCTTAAACTCGTTTCCTCAAATTCCATTGGCCACCGATACGGCCATCAAAACAATCTATAACCTATATAGCGGTGGCATGATCGATTATGCGGTCAATCAGCAGAAAATACCGCGCGATCAATTTTTAGCTGACGCCTACGGTATCGCTCGCGGAGCTGGACTTTCGCTGGATCAGGTTATTTTTGCACTCACCGGCCCAGAATCTTTGCAGGTCCTCCTGGGTGAGCGCGCTAAAGGCAACAAACAACTGCCAGCTCCACTGATGGTCAATGAATGCACCGATTTTACAGCTCCTAGCGCCTCAGGTGATGGCATGATCGTTGGACGTAATACCGACTATCCGCTAAACGGCACGTTCGATCGTTATCCCACAGTCGTTTACTATCACCCAAGCGACGGCGGGCAAGCTTATATGTCGGTAACCTCCGCTGGGCTCCATACAGCAGGTGTGGTTGGATTCAATGCGTCGGGTCTCTATCTTGGAATTCACACGATTCCTACAGCTCAGGTCTCCAAAGCAGGCCTGCCAGCATTTTATATCGGCGAGCAAGTGTTGCGACACGCTCGATCGTTTGATCAGGCGGTCAATCTCTTTCGCACGATGAAGCCTGCGGCAGGATGGACCTATACCCTGGTCAGCACCGGGGAGCGCCGGGCAGCATCCGTGGAGATCACCAATCAGGGTATGGGGGTGCGTGAGTCCAATGATTCCTGGCACGCGCAGTCAAACCATTTCATCACCTCTGAAATGAGTTCTGCGAACCTTGATCTCAATGCGACGATCAACCAAGACTCGCGCGCCAGGCTTCTGCGCGCAGAGAACTTGATCGCAGAAGCCGGCCAAACATTAACGGCTACCGACGCCGTCCGCATCCTCAGCGACAAAGTTGACCCCTTTACCGGAGATGTCAGCGCGTTTGGCAATGTCATTGCAGTCCACACCACATTGACGAGCGCAGTTTTCGATACGTCTGCGGGTAAGGCCTTCGTGGCAAGCGGCACGGCTCCAGTGTCATTGACGCCATTTATCGAGTTGCCATTGGCCGGCGCGTTGGATCCAGAGAAATTTGATTCGACGGATTACGAAACCATCACAAATGACGGATTTCATACGGATCACCCATCGTTATCCCGCGCCGAACAACTCTACATTCGCGCGAAATCGGCCTATGAGACCGAACTTGATACCAAAAAATCGGCCAGCATCCTGTCCCAGGTCATGACACAGGCACCAGGAAGCATGGCCTACGCCTTTGTTTACAGCATCATGTCCCTAAAAAGTGGTGATGTAGAGGGCGCCAAGCGTGCACTATGGAACTGTGCCGAGTCGGATCATCCCCACTACCGCCTCGCCTGCCGCTATTATCTTGGTCGCATTGCTGCGAGTCGAGGCGAACGCAATGCGGCTACGAGTCTACTCAGCGCCGTGATCGCTGAGGCAAATCCTGAGATTGAGCGCCCCTTGCTCAACGCCGCAAAAAATTCTCTAAAAAAATTAAAACAATGGGGACGCCACAAACTTAATGCCCACAGCATTGCGATCTTTATGCCAGAGGCGGATGTGGTCGAATACTAGGAGCGATTGCCATCAGGAATCTAAAAAACTTCACATTGTAGAATTTGACCGCAGACCCACCCTTCGTGGACCGATGCGGACAACAAGATAGCATTCAGGGCAAAATGCGCCTTCCTATGAAAAATACATCATTATCGTATTTTTATGTGGTATAAAATACGATATTGTGGTATTTTTCATAGGAAATAATGAATTTATTGGCAGGTTCTTGATGTTCAGAGATCTCATACCATCACTCGAAAAATGGCTCGATGACCCGGCGCGAAAATCGCTGATTCTGCGTGGGGCTCGCCAGGTCGGCAAAACCTGGTTGGTACGCGATCTTGCCAAACGTCGAAACTTGGACCTCGTAGAAATCAATTTTGAAAAAAACGCCCATGCAAAATCTATTTTTGAAAAAAGCCTCGACCCAAATGATATAAAATCAGCCATCGAACTCGAATTTGATCGCGTTATCAATTGGGACCGCGCGCTTATTTTTTTTGATGAGATTCAGGATTGCGCCAAAGCGATAACCTCTCTCAAGCATTTTAGCGATTCAAATTCTCGAGTACCTGTGATCGGTGCCGGATCCTATTTGGGCATGATTGAGGGTCAAGCTGAATCCGTTAGTCAACCCATAGGGTATGTGGACGAGCTAACTTTATTTCCTTTGAGTTTTTCGGAATTCCTCAGGGCGTCAGATCCTCACACGATATTGTGGGATGGATTTCTTCAGCCAGAAAAAATTCCGGGCCATATTCATGAAAAAATTTTGCAACACTATCGCGATTATCTTTACGTTGGCGGATTGCCTGAAGTTTGTTCCGCCTGGTTCGCATTAAAATCTGAAGGCAAAAACATCAAAGAACGCACAAATCATGTCAGAAACCTGCAATTAAATTTATTGTCGTTATACAAAAGTGATTTTGCAAAATATCAAGCAAGCGACGCTTTTAACATTGCTCGCACTTGGGGAATTATTGCCGAACAACTTTCAAAAAATTTCTTGTGTGTAAAAAGATTCTCATTCAAGGGCCAAATACCGTCAAAACGCGATTACAAATCTTTTGAAAATTATTTTTTGCGTTTAGAGGCATGTGGATTAATCTATAGATCTCATGTTTTGCACCATCCAACTTACCCACTTATGGCAAATAAAAAAGAATCTTTATTCAAATCTTTTTATTTTGATGTTGGATTGCTTTTAGCGCAGATGAATTTTGAATACTCGGCGTTAAATCCCAGCCAAGATATCATTTACACCGGACTTTCGCCAATAGCGTGACGCAAAACGCTAGACCCGTTGCCTGGCAAGCTGTTCAAGCCTAGAAAAAGCGATTACATACTAATAGCGCCCAATTTTAGCCGGTAATACGATAAATATTAGC
>JBILMN010000176.1:0-5943 GCA_044375465.1 Oligoflexales bacterium
ATTCAAATCCAAGTATCCAAACATTTTGTTTGAATTGGTACTAGACCCTGACCAAGAGTTGGAACGAAAACTAGTTGATGACCTAATTGACTGCGCGTTTATTATTGAGTTTCGGGACCGCGCTAGGTTTGATGTTCAGGAGTTCTCAAGATTTTCCGAATTTCCCGTGTGCTCCAGGTCATACTACCAAAGCTGGTTGTCCGTCTCTCGGAATGAAAATCTAGACATGGATTCTCTTAGCAGAGCAGCCTTTATCGATTTTGATGAGGATCTTCCCAATATCAAACATTGGCTGAAGAAAAACTCTAGAAACTGGCAGACTATCACTCGGGATTTATCAGCGGAATTTGTGATCGAAAATTATTCCTCCGTCAAACAACTTGTGCTGAGCGGTTTAGGGGTCGCGACGCTGCCGTCATACCTAATTGATGCGGAGCTCAAATCAGGTGCTCTTATGGCTCCATTTCCAAATGCTAAGCCAACTATCGTGGGCCTTGATTTTGCGCTTCAGCACCACAAGAACTATACCCTGCCTCTTAAGACTTTTTGCTCTCATATAGCTGTCCATACAAAACAAAAAAACGTCTGGAATGATAAAATTGACTGATATTGTTTCAGCGCCTGAAGTTCCCTATAAGCGTGAGACCCCCACATAATTGGAGAGCCTTGGTCATAAAACCTCTATACAAATGCAAGTGCGTCTTATTGGTGGCTATCCTGACGTCATCATTTTTCCAAGAATTTATGTAGCGACTACTGCCTTGACAGGACTTCAAGAACCTCTTCGGTGTGTCCGTCAACGGATACTTTGGGCCAAACGTATGAAATACAGCCATTGCGATCGATCAAAAACGTCGCTCGCTGTACGCCCATATATTTTTTTCCGTAGTTGTTCTTTTCCACCCAAACGCCGTAATCCTTGCAAACTTTACGTTCTTCATCGGCGATCAGAACAAAATCCAAGCCATACTTGGTGCGAAATTTACCATGGCTCACAACGCTATCCGGGCTAACTCCAATAACAACGGCGTTGGCATCAAGAAGTTTGTTTTTGTGTTCCTGAAATGAGCACGCCTCCCGGGTACAGCCTGGCGTGTCATCTTTGGGATAAAAATAAAGCACGATATTGGAGCCACGATACTTTGACAGGCTCACCAGACCATGAGCATCGCTTTGTAGTGCGAATTCCGGCGCGAGGCTACCAACGGCTGGCATCATCGGACGAGCAGCAGAGGCTTTTATTTTAGGCGCAGCTTTTTTTATGTTTTTTGGGGCCGATTTTTTAACGGTTTTCTTCACAGCCTTTTTCGTCGCTTTTTTAGCCGCTGTTTTGGCTGGTTTGGTGGCGACCTTTTTTACCGATTTTTTGGCGACCTTCTTGACTGTTTTCTTCGTCGTTTTCTTTGCTGCCATCGCATCTTCCCCCTAAAAATCATTCAAAATCATTCAAAATCATTAAACAATAAATAAAAAATCATTGATTCATGACGCTTCCGTTTTATTTGATCAAATCAGGACGCCGTCTTCTGGTTTTTTTGATGGAGGCCTCTCGTCGCCACGTGGCGATGGCTTCGTGATTGCCTGACATCAGCACTTCCGGCACGTTGATCCCCTGCCACTGCGGCGGCCGGGTGTAACTGGGATATTCCAGCAGACCATCAACACCCGCACCAAATGAATCGTCCACAGCACTTCGTTCATGGCCAAGAACCCCTGGCATCAATCGCAAGATACTTTCTGAGATCATCAAAACGGGCAGTTCTCCACCAGCAAGGACCACATCCCCCACAGAATACTCATCGTCCACACACTCTTCAATAAATCTCTCGTCTACGCCCGCAAAGCGTCCGCAAACAAAAATCAACGATTCATCCGCCTGCGCCAAAATCTCCGCGTCTTTCTGCGTCCAAAGCTTACCGCTGGGAGATGTAAAAATCACCCGCACCCGCATTCCACCGAGAACCTCCTGACGCAGATGGTCCAGCGCATGCTTCAGACAATCAGCACGCATGACCATGCCGTCACCACCGCCATAGGGTGGTGCATCCACCGAACCATGTTTGTCAGCAGCAAAATCCCTCAGATCTTGCACGACAATCTTGGCGATGGATTTGGTCTCAGCTGCTTTGAAAACGCCAAACTGACGGTAGGCATCAATGATTTTTGGGTGAATGGAGATGAATCCAAAGTGTCTCATGATTTTTTTTTGCTTTTAGGTTTGAGGCCTCGTGGATTCCATATCTCTTCAAATGCGGAGGCTGGCACTGCCAATTTTAGTTCTGAGCCTCCGCGGACAAATGACATATCCACGTAATCGGCAATCATGGGAATATCCACATCAGCGGTTTGGGCTGCATTCACAACGGTCAGGTTGACTGATGCAGGCATTCGCACCACATCTTCAATCGTTCCGACCATGATGCCATCGACATCCATTACGGTGCGACCAATCAGATCGCGTAACAAAAATTCACGACCATCATCCACCTGAACCTGGCTTTCCTCAACCCAAATGGCCTGTCCGATGAGTCGCTCGGCAGCCGTGCGATCGGCCGCCAAGGAGCATTTTAAAAACGGACGCTGATTCTGCCACCCACGCTGAGTGACAGCCGCCTCATGACCAATGTCTGCTTGAACTCCGATACGGATCGTTTTGACGGAATCGGGAATCGCCTCATCGCGACCAGAAACGTAAAAAGAGCCCTGGAGACCCAAAGCTCTTCCTACAATGCCTAATTTTAGGAACATTATTTCGCCGGTTTTTTTGCTGCGGCTTTGGGGGCTTTGGCAGCCTTTGGCTTCTTGGCTGTTGTGCCTTTGGAAGCTGTTGTCTTAACGCGTTGCAGCTTGACGCCTTTTTTTGCGAGGAGAACTTTCAGCGTGTTGCTGACAGTCGCACCAACGCCGTACCAGTATCCCAGGCGCTCCTCATCGATCACAAACGTCGAGGGCTCGGTCGCGGCGTCATAATATCCGACTTTCTCCAGGAACTTCTTGGTCGCAGAAGCGCGGCTGTTAGCAGCGACAATGTGGTAGAAAGGACGGTGCGCGTTACCGTGACGTTGCATACGAAGGGTGGTTGCCATGAATCCTCCAAAATCCAAAATATCCAAGTTTTATGATGAGTTACTGCCTACCAAGACGAATCTTGGGGCTCATCTCGGCGGCGGCGCTGGCTGGCGACCGGACACATCCCCCGAAAAGGAAGCAACCGTATAGCATGCGTCGATCGGATATTTCAAGGAAAATAGTGCGATCCCCACCAACTCTAGGTGAGGCAAATCTAAGTGCGCGGCAAAAAAATCGACAAACAGTCAGGCGAAATCATTTCCAGTGGTTTACCGCATGATGGACAGGGCGGCGATAGCTGGCTTTGGTCCGGAGTGGGATGAACGTCGCTTCGATCCAGGCAGCGATCCTCCTGATGACCGCATTTGAGGCACTCAAAACCGATGCAGGCACTCTGGACCATGGCGGCCCGGCGTTTGATACCCATGAGGGCCGGAATAATAGCCAGTTGATCGACCACCACCACTGGACAACCCACATATGTGAGATCTTTGTCGCCCCACTGGGTCATAAAACGCATCCATGTCCGCAGTCCTACGGAGTTGACCCGTTCAACCCCAGAAAAATCGAGGGTCAGTGGCGCTGGCTCACTTAAAAGCGGAGTAAAATCGGCATGTTCATCGATGACGCCGGAAATTTTCAAGGTTGCGCCCGTGCGAGAAATTTTCATAGTCATCTCTAAGGGTTCCATATTGCGCACAAATACCTGATAATGAAAGTAACTGATCTCATTTTGAAAATCAATGAAACGGTCAAACCCACTGGAGCATTGCTTGAAAATTAAATTTTGGGGCACAAGAGGGTCATTGCCACAAGCACTCAATCACCAGGATGTTTTATCCTTGGTGGGATCACTCATTGAGACGTCCGAGGCACAAGGAATCAGAACGTTACGCACATTCAAGACAGCTCTCGAGAAGGGTGATCTTGGAATGCCCATCAGTTACGGCGGCAACACGACCTGCACCGAAGTGATGCATGGGGAGCATAGTTTTTTTGTGGATATGGGGTCCGGGCTGCGCGAAGCCGGAACCTTCTATATGTCGAAAGGACACAAGGAATTTCATATTTTCCTCACCCATATGCACTGGGACCATGTCATGGGCCTGCCGTTTTTTGTGCCTGTCCACGTACCGGGACACACCATCAAGATTTATCATGTGCACCGCAATGCTCCGGAGCATGTCAAAATCAATTTCAACGGCGTGAATTTTCCCCTTACGTGGGAGCAACTCGGCGGAAAAATTGAATTTGTGCAACTGAAGCTGTACGAACCCACGCGCATCGGCTCAGTGGCGATCACGCCATTTGTGCTAGACCACCCAGGTGGTTGTTTTGGCTACCGATTTGACGCTGATGGGAAGTCCTGTGTCATTGGAGTGGACGGGGAATTTAAGCGTATGACCCCCAAAGATCTGGGTAAAGATTTGGCCTACTACCAAAACCTTGATCTGCTCGTTTTTGATGCCCAGTATGAAATTGCCGAACTCGCAAGCCGGTTTGACTGGGGCCACAGCAGCCCCAATATCGGCGTGGACCTGGCCCTGCGCGAGGTGATTAAGACTCTTGTCTTCACCCATCATGACCCTTGGGCCACACCCACAAAGCTCAGGAAGATGCACAAAGCAGCGACAGACTACTGCCGTTCGCAGCTGCGGGCTTTCAAGGAGCCTTGGCAGGCCTGCGGTCAGCCGGCTGGACCCCGCCTTCTATCAGCTTGGGATGGCTTCGTAATTGACCTCGACAACCCCTGACTTCAGGTACTAGACTCACCCCCGGTCTCATGAACGATAAGAGGGGGTTAGAGCGTGAATCTCGGTCTCAAAATTTGTTGTGCCTTAGCGCTTCTGTTGACACAGGCGACCAAGTCCCTTGCCGTCGGAACGCCCTCTGCCGAAGGCAGCATTCTGCGTGACACCAGTATCGATTATTTCGACTTCACCATCAAAGTGCCGAATGTTTCACAGACCGCACTCACCAGCAAAGAAAAAGACCTCTTCAAAGACCGGATTCGGGTTTTTCTGACTGACGTCAGTTCCAACTACATTCCCTTCGAGGGCGACACGCCGGTCGCCGATCTCCCCTTCACCCTAAGCCAAAGATCAGATCTCATCCAAACCCCAAGTTCTGACAATCTCACAGACTTCACCTATAGTGTCCGTGTGACTGCAAACAATGCGGGTGGCCTGAAAAAACTCTTGGATGAAAAAGGTTCCGGTAAAAACATCAAGATCAAGGTAAAATACTTTGAGGACCTGACCGAAAAAAGTGAACCCCTAAACTGGACCATTTCGGTTTCCAGTGCCGTGGTCCAGGACGCGCCCTCAGGCGTTACGGCGACTGGCACCCACAAGGCGCTTATTGTGAATTGGAGCGCTCCAACGACAGTCACATGGACTGACAGTTCGCAAAAGGCGCCGACATCTCTCACCGTTCTGGTGATTGACAAAGCGACCACTACGACCGATGTGCCCGCTTACATCTATAACAGCAGTGCTGACGCAGTCTCAGATAGTCAGGCTGACGATGGCACCTGTGTTTTTGACCCAAATTTTGTGGAAGGGTCAAACTGCATCAATTGCTCTGATGCCAACGCCTACCTCAATCCCACCAAACTTGGGACGATGGAGGCCGCAGGTTATTTCAGCAAAACGATCAGCACGCCCACCCTTGCAAAACTATCCATGTCGGGACTGACCAATGACAAACCATATGCCGTGGTCCTGTTCTACGGACCTGGCGGTCTGAACCGCAGTTCGTGCGTCTCCGCCCAACCTCAAGAGAATCACACCTGGTCTGAAATCAACGGTGAGGATGAGGCCTCTTTGTTGGATCCTAAATGTTTTATTGCGACGGCTGCATACGGGTCGGCAC
>JBILMN010000045.1:0-19504 GCA_044375465.1 Oligoflexales bacterium
AGCCCAGCACTTGTCTGGATACCCCCCCCCCAACAAAACCAAAACCAGCCCCCAAATTGCAGGGGTGATCCGAAGAACAACTTTCCGCGCATCCAAAATCTTTTTTCTATTACTTAGCATGCCCCCCCCCCAAGAAAACAATTTTACCACCAGATGACGGTCTGCGATTCCCAACCAAGATTTTGCCTCGACAAAATGTCCCTCTAACTTTAGAGCTTGATCTAAATATTTTTTTGGGACGCACTTAATTAATACATTTCATCAAGTTACTAGGCTATGCGTTTGGAGGCTCATTGACTAATACCGAATCGCGAGTTCAAGCCCCACCCAGACTGGCTTCAGCGGCAGCACATAAACCGGAATGGCCAGGGCCCGAAATCGAGCCTCATCACGCGCCCAGTCTTTTTCTGTGGTCACAATACCATCAAATGACGCGCGGGCAGATTGGATGACGTAGGGATTCAGTGACTGATGATCTCCATTAAAAAATCTTGCCACCGGCGCAATACCAATTCCCGCAAGACTTGCCAAAAAATCATCAGGCTTTGCGATTCCAGCAACAACGGCCCAACGTCGAGGTATTTGTGTGCCAAGACCACTCATGAGCCGCAAAGGTTCAGCCTCCATGCGCAGCTCATGATGCCGCACGTGCGGCGCAATGCGTCGCAGGAGATCTACCGCCGCATCAGTCTGGCTTTGATTCACGCTTTTGGTGAAGACGACATCATGAGCCCGACTGAGTGACGAAATCGGCTCGCGAAACCGGCCAGCCGGCAGTAATGCACCGGCTGGATTGCGAACGTCCAAGGCAACGATGTCTTGATGGCGTCGGATTTTTCGGTGCTGAAATCCATCATCGAGAATAAAATGTGTGATCTTGCCATTGCCGGTCGCGCGCAAGAAATTCCTGACCGCCTGCAACCGGCGAACACCAATGATGACCGGCACCGAAGGCAGCGCTAGAGACTGCATCCGTGCTTCATCCGCGCCAACCTGATCTTGCTGCTGACCCAAGATAATTTTTCCTGCCATGAGCACCTGCCACTCAGATGCCCCTAAACCACTGCGATAGCCACGGGTCACGATTGCTGGCATTCCGCCCTCGGCAATCACTCGTTTAGCAATATCAATGACCAATGGAGATTTCCCGGTACCTCCCACCGCAATATTTCCAACGGAAATCACCACCCCAGGCAACTCTTCGCACTTGAGCCATCCACGGTCATACAAACTGTTACGCAAGGACACAAGCCATCCGTAAAGCGCCGCTATCATCCGTAAGAAGATCATAGACCCATGACCTCTCCCGCAGCGTGACTGGCAGTCACAAACTGCCGGTAGCGATCTTGTTCCATGAGGCTTAAATGGCGTCCTTTGGCTTTGATTTGACCATCTTCCACAAACCACACGTCGTCATAGCTGGCGAGCCACCGCAAACGATGTGTTACGGCAATCAACGTTGTCCCGGTCGCATGAGCGGTGGCAATCAAACGCTCGGAAATATCTTTTTCAGTAGCCCCGTCCACAGCAGACGTAGCCTCATCCAAAATTAACATGGGCCTGCGGCGAAGCAATGCACGCGCAATCACCAATCGTTGAATTTGCCCTCCGGACAAGTTGGTCTCTAAAGGATTGAACGTTGATTCAAGACCGTGTGGAAGCGCTCGCAGTGCAGTCTCAAGATTAACAATCCGCAGGGCTGCCCACAGCATCTCGTCGGTTGTCTCTACCCTTATTGACTCCTCCAATCCATACAAGAGATTACCTTTTAAAGTATCCTTAAATAAAAATGGGCTCTGGCTGACGAGGGAAGAGCAAGCCACGACGTCCGAGAGCTTCACGTCACTATCCCAAATGTCTGGGTTTATGAGGCCTGAAAGGGCTTTTAAAATCGTGCTTTTTCCGGCTCCACTGGGGCCGATGATGGCAACAGTTGTTCCGGGATCAAGATGAAGATCATCCGCCTTAAACGCGGTGCGCGGGCCGTAAGAGATCCTGACTCGGTTGACGGTCATGGACTTGAATGGCATCGTTGCACGTGTCACGGAGCCAGCATGATGATACTGCCGATTGAGATCCACCTCAGCCATAACAGCCATCGATCGCCGCAGACCGCCAATGGTCTCACTCCACCGCGCCACCTGCTCGCCCAACTCGCGAACCGGGCGTAAAATCAACCCCAGAGCGACAAAAAACTGCACGACAACATCGGGCGACAGGGAAAAACCATTTATTTTATTGGTCCATCCGTAGATAAACACAGCAAAAACTACAAATCCAACCCACTCCATACCGGGTGCCACCAGTGCCCTCAGGAAAATCGAACCACTCATCATATTGAGGTACGCATCATTGGCACGACGAAATTGCTTCACCTCAAATGCCTCGCCGGATTGCGCACGCATATAGCGAAACCGTTCCCGCATGCCCAGTAAGATTCCAGAGAGGACCCCGAGCTCACGCTGGAACGCCTCCGTAAACCAAGCGATGCGCCGACCGGCGCGCCCCATCTGCCACCCAATCAACGGCGCCAAGGCAAGCAATACGAGAGCGGCCGGCCAGTGGATCAGTGCTAATGTCAAGATACAGGCCAGGATCAACACGCCATCTTTGATAAATGCCGTAGAAAAATCTGTCAGGCGTGACTGAATGAATAGAGCGTCAGCCATAATCACCGACATCCACTCTCCGGGATCACGACGCCCCGATGACAGCCACGGCAGCTCCAGGATCCCCGCAAAAACATGCTCACGATAATTCTGCGCCACCCGCAGTGCCATCCTGGTTAGTCCAAGATTATAAATATAGGTCGCCAAAGCCTTCAAAACACCGGTCATGACAATACCAACAGGAATCCAAAGCGCGAGGACGCCGCGCGCCAACTCGATATTGGAAGATCCGGGAACATATTGAACCATCGAGCGGGGAAGTAGCGCGTCAAGTGGTACTGATGCTGCCGACACATCCTGAAAGAATGCTGCAAGAAAACCTTTCATAAGAAGAATGGCAAGACCCTGGGTCACAGCCAAGAACGCCAATGACAGCCCCACGACCACCAGCTCGGAGCGATGCACAAGCACCGGATCCAACATAAAACGCCGCAAAAATGCGAGAAATTGGGACTTGGACATGTCGGAGGTCAAACATATCTCCTTTCACGAACATCCCGGGCAATCAGATCCGCGGTGCGCACGGCGGCGCCAGGCTCAAGGCGTGCCATGAGACTCTCAAACTGCACCATCATTTGTTGACGCTCAATGGAATCACGCGACAACTGATGGACGAGACCGGCAACGGACTTTGGATCAATCTCCTGGATAAATTCGCGGACCACCTCCTGGTTCATCAACAGATTCACAAGACTGACCCACTTCAAGGAGACGGCACGCTTGGCGATTCTATAACTCAGGGCATTCATGACATAAATGACCACCATGGGTGTGCCCGCCAATGCGCACTCAAGCGTGGCAGTCCCCGACGCCACCACAGCGGCATCGGAACATTTCATTAATTCGAGAGATTGTCCGTACAACCAACGAAATCCGCCAGCATCCCACTGACCATGCTCTCTTTGAATGACAGAGGGGTGTTCTAAAACAGCGGAAATCTCTTGCCAATTCAGACTTGGAGCCACAGGAATAACACACATCACATCTGGATCGAGACGCTGCAGCTCCCGGCGAATCTGTACCATTACGGGCAAAATCCCCTTGATCTCCGACATACGACTTCCGGGCAAAAATGCAATCAACTTGCGCCCCGATGGCAGCCCCAGAGATTCTGGTCTGACCTCAAGCTTGCTAACGCGGTCATAATGGGGTGATCCAACATAGTGATAGCGGACCCCATGCCGCAAAAAAAACTCCTCTTCAAAAGGCAAGACCCCGTAGACGCCAGCGAAATTTTCACGCAATTGGTGAACGCGACTTTGCCCCCAAGCCCAGACCTTCGGAGCCACGTATTGATAAACCGGAATACCGCGCATCCTTAATTGCTCGGCCAGGCGAAAATGAAATCCAGGGAAATCGACCAGCACCGCAAATCTTGGTTTCGCCCGATCGACCCAGGCCAAAATCAACTGTTCCAGCATCCGAATATCTGCAATTTTACGTGCAACCTCAAGGATACCCATAACCGAAAGATCTTGGATATGCGCCAGATGTTTGACTCCAGCGCGCATCATGGTATCGCCAGCAATGCCAAACGGCGTTAGCTCCGGAAACTCTGTCTTGAGGGCATGTACCAGTTCAGCGGCAAGTAAATCACCGGAAAATTCGCCCGCAGAGATCAAATAACTCTGACTTGGCGTTAGCGACATAGCCCGCGTTCACTTTTGCTGAGGAAATCAAGCCATACTTTCCGATATTCGCTTTCCTCAACGTCTTTGGCGATCCGCGACACCGCATCATCGAGCGTCAGACTGGAGTCGAACACCAGGTGATACATTGACTTAATGGCTTGGAGATCCGCGTTCTTGATGCCGAGCCGACGCAAACCCACAACATTCAAACCATTGATGCGGGCACGATCCCCGTGCACCATCCCGTAAGGAACCACATCCTGAGTGACCATCGAACCGGCAGCGATCATGGCAAGCCGTCCAACACGGCAAAACTGATGCACCGCTGATAATCCGCCGAGGACTGCTCCATCATTGACTTCGACATGGCCCGCCAAAGCGACACTGTTTGCGGCAATCACACGATTTCCAACAATGCAGTCATGGGCAACATGGGTGTAGACCATAAAAAGATTGTCATCACCGATGATGGTCTTACCGCCTCCACCCTCCGTACCGAGGGATAAATTGCAGTATTCACGAAACATGTTGTTATCACCAATGATCAGCTCTGTATCCTCACCCTTATACTTGAGATCCTGTGGGCGTGAGCCAACACTCGAGAAAGAGGAAATTAAATTATTCTTTCCCAGACGCACTCGTCCCGTCATGACCACGTGGGAATGAATGTTTGAACCATCGCCTAGGACTACATCGCGTCCAATGATCGAGTATGGTCCAATTTTCACACCGACGCCCAGCTGGGCACCGGGCTCGATGATCGCCGTGGGGTGAATCACTGTGTCGCCCGAAATCATGATCACATCCTATTGAATCGTCATTCGTTGTTGGGTCACTTCATGAGTGCGCTGAATTTGACAACCGCAACTTCTGCCCCCTCAACCGTCATAGTCGCATCAAACCAGACGAAGGGCCCTCGATGTTTGGTCAGCTTAATATCATATTTTAGCACATCTCCCGGCACAACGGGCTTCCTGAACCGGGCTTCCGTGATTTCCGTGAACAGACACTCCTTCAGAGATCCCTTCGAGATACACCCCAGCACAGCAGCCGCCTGGGCGGCACCTTCCACAATGACCACACCAGGAACGATCGGGTTACCAGGAAAATGCCCCTGCAAGGCCGGATCGCTGATGGTGATGTTGCGCAACGCCACGATAAAATCAAACGCCTTGGCATCCAAAACACGATCAATGAATAAAAAGGGATAACGATGTGGAATCGCTTGTTGAATCGCGACCACATCCATGGGCATTTTGAATTCCATGATAGACTCCACGGTCAATAGACAGTCAGGTGCTTATTTCTTCTTTCCGTAGGCTGCGATGACGTCCTTGGTTAGGTCCACAGGCTGTGCGAGATATAATAGACCCGCATTGTTGATTTCAAAAACAACTTCAAGACCTTTCTCTGCAGCCATTTTCTTGACGATACCCTCGACCTTAGCGGCAATCCCTTGGGTCGCCTTTTGCTCGTCCTGCTTCACCTGATCGCGGAAAGCCATCTCGTCATTACGCATGGCAAGAAATTTTTCTTGAAACTCCTTTTGCTTGTTTAGGCGAGCCTCCTCACTAAGCAAGGCTGACTGACCCTGAAAGTCCTTGTTCATTTTATCAAGCTCATCGCGACGTTTGCCGAAATCCGCCTCTTTGGCTTTAATTTTCTTCTCTAGTTCGGCTCGCGCTGATTTTCCCTCATCGACATTAAGAATGACGGCCTGCATATCGATGATTCCGTACTTAGCCGCAAAAGCACTGGAGGCCCCCCCAATCATTCCGGCAACCATCATGACAACCAGTTTAACATTCTTCATCACTCACACTCCTTTTATTGGTTAGCAACCAGCTTTCACTATTTTTTATCAAGAACCTGCGCCAAAGCCTTACACGATCAGAAACCAATGCTGAAAATAGGTTTTGGATCTCCTAGCTGCCCATTGACGATGGGATATGCCCACTCAAAGCGGAACGGTGCAATCGGTGTCTGCCAGCGAAAGCCAAAACCCACATCACGAGACATATCTTTAAGCGACACTAATTCGGAATCATCATAAACACGCCCCATGTCCATAAATGCCAGAGCCTTAATTCCGGCTTCCGGAATCAATGGAACAAAGTACTCAAATTGGAAGAGTAATTTCTTGTCACCTCCGCGATTATAAGACTTTGGTTCATAACCCGGCGCACGCAGCATATAAAATCTTGGGCCAATCGTCTGATAATCAAAACCACGCATGTCATTGTAGCCACCGAGGCGATAGCGCTCAGCAAAGGGAACCGGCTCCCCTAGATACGAGTAAATATAGGATAGACTGCCCGAGAGTCGGAAGTGGGTGCGAAACGTATCTGTATAGTCCAGAGGGATATACCAGGCCGCATCGATGGAGGATTCCTGAAATTTGTAGTCACCGCGCAGAACAGGACCACCCGTGATTTTATGTCGCAGCGTGACTTCAGTCCCCTCAGTGGCAGAGATATTATTATCCGTCGCATACCGGAAAAGAGAAAATATCATGGAACTTTGCAGGCCACGCATCTGAAACTTGTCGGTGAGATACTGGTTGCTGACCTGCTCTGTTTTTTGCAACGAGTAGGTGACCCGCCCTGTGATCTCTTCGATGATCTTCCGACCGACAAAAACGCTTGCGCCGTATTTTTTCTCCTCGGTTTTCACATCAGCGATGATTTCCTCTTCCGCATGGGAGTAATCAAGGTTCGTGCCCGCCGACCACTGGGAATCGTAAACCCGGGGATTCGTAAATCCTAAATCGAGGGAGAAGTTCTTCCCGCCATCCCACTTGCCATGAAGGCTGGTCTTGTAGCCATAACCTGACTGGTTTTGTTCATCGTAAGCCCCTTGACCAAAGAACCCGGATTTCGTCGATCCGCCTTGAGGTGGAGTGTAGCCAACGCTGGCCTGGAGTTGACCCGTCGGTTTTTCTTTGACCTTGTACTTCAGATCGAGCACTGTCTCATCGCTGGGATTGCGTTCTTTGAGCACCTGAATATCCTCAAAAAAACCTAACCGACTCAGCTCTTTGCGCGTATCACCGAGTCCAGTCGAATGATAAAGCTCGGCGTCGTGGACCTTGAAATCACGGCGCATGACGTTGTCGCGGGTCTTGGTATTACCAATGATCGTCATGTCGCCGAAATAAATTTTCTCGCCTTTGGTGATTTCAAAATTGATATTGGCCAAGCGTTTTTCTTTATCAAAGGTCACAATGGGATTCACATCCGCGTAGGCATAGCCAAGGTCGCCGTATTTGTCGGTCATCATCTCAATATCGCGCGTGAACTGACCGTAGCGAAACAGACCGCCAGATTTTAACTTCATGAGTTTGATCAGTTCTTCCTTCGTGAACAGCAGATCTCCTGAAAAATCGATCGTACCGACACTGTACTGAAGGCCTTCTTCGATCTTATAGGTGATTTTCACAAAATGACGGTCGGGATCCAGCACCTGATGCGGCTTGGCAACCTGAACCTCAGCAAACCCCTGATCCTTGTAGATCCACTGCAGGTAACCGAGGTCATTTTTGACAAACTCATCTTTAAACAGTGCGGAAGAGCCGTAGGCTGCTGACCGGGTAAAAGGTTGGCTCGCCATTTTTTGAATTAAGTCGGCATCACTGAAATATTGATTGCCAACGATAGCGACATCAGACACCTGGACCATCCCGCCCTCATCGACCATGTATTTCAGGGCGACCTCGTTGGGGCCGGTATTTTCTAAAACATACGTCACACGAGCAAGGTAAAACCCTTTCTCCGCGTAGACTTTCTCGATGGCGCGAAGATCGCTTGTGATTTTGCCCTCATTGACGATGGTATAAAGCTTCGTGTCGATTTTATCTTTGACGTCATCTTCTTTGACTTCCGTCATCCCCGCGTAGGAAATCGACGTGATCGCCGGTTTTTCGGCAACCTGGATCACTAGTGTCACACCGCGAGCCGTGATTTTTTTGAAAATCCGCAAATCACTGAAATAACCAAGATCAAACAATGTTTGCATATCATCACGCACCGCGGCTTCAGATAATTGATCACCGCGCCGCGTCTTGATCATGGTCAATATGGCATCGGATTCGACACGGCCATTACCACGAACAACAATATCTTCAATCGTTTCACCCGTGGTTGCACCGGTGGCGACAAAATCCACAGACGTAAACGCTATCATCAGAACGATTGGTATCAATCGGCATCTTAAAGATCTCAATGCAGCACCCCGTCTTTTACAATCACACCATCTTCCATCACGATCTGCGATGGCAACCTCGCGGCAAGCTCCAAATCATGGGTCACAAGCAGGAGCGTCATCTTATGAGTCTTTACGAGATCGAGGAGCAGGTCCTGGATCATCAGACTGGTTTTGCGATCCAGATTTCCTGTGGGTTCATCGGCGACAAGTAAGGGTGGAGCCATGACCAAAGCCCTCGCAATCGCCACCCTCTGCTGCTCGCCCCCTGAAAGCTCTCCGGGTCTATGACCCAGCCGGTCACCAAGTCCAACCGCCTGAAGCAACCGTGTGGCACGCTCACGCAGTTCCGGACCCGCGAGACCCGCAATCACTGCCGGCATCATCACATTCTCAATGGCCGTAAACTCCGGCAGCAAATTATTCATCTGAAACACAAAGCCAACACTGCGGTTCCTGAACCGACTCAAACTACGATCGTTCATGGCCGACACATCCACGCCATTGAGGACGACCTGGCCTGAGGTCGGACGATCCAAAGTGCCTATAATGTGCAGGAGAGTGCTTTTTCCAGCACCACTCTTGCCGGTGACCGCCACCATAGCTCCCTCAGGAATCCGCACACTGACACCCCGCAAAGCCTGCACGTGGTGGGCATCAATAAGATAGTCCTTCTGCACAGCATTGAGCACAATGGCATCTTGTCCCGTTATCACTGTCACTCGCAGCGCACTCCATCACTTGGATTTTGCCTTGACGCCGCGATTGCGGGGTACGTCGAGGCCACAAGGGCAAAGAGCCATGCACAAAGGCTAATCACCAGATAATCAAACGGAAGAAACCGCACTGGCAAAGTCTTCAGGTAGTACATGCCTGCTGGCAACGGGATGAGGGGCGTGAATTTGATCAACAAACAAATCACGATCCCGCCACCTAATCCAATCAATACCCCGACTGTCCCTAAGGTAAAACCATGGGCCAAAAACAGCCGCGCAATCTCTCCCTGGCTCATCCCCATCGATCTCAGAATGCTGACCTCCGCGTGTTTATGGAACACGGTCATGATCATCGTGCCACTGATTGAAAACGCAGCGACAAGTACAACCAACATAAGGATGGAACCCATGGTGACTTTCTCTAGTTTGAGCGCAAAGAGCAACGGCTTATTTGTTTTCTGCCAGGTCTTCACCGCTAGATCTGCCCAGTTTTTAATCTTTTTTTCATAGGGTTCCAGATGAATGGGATCTGGAATATTCATCGCCACACCGGTGACGTATGCCTCCTCGCTCAAAGACGCATCATAGTCGGGCATAAAATAGCGTCCCTCATCCAGAGAAACCACCGCCCACTTCGAGTCATAATTAAAAAGACCCGTGCTGATTTTGCCGGTCACCACATAGCGCCGAGCCAAAGTTCCGCCAGCCAGAGCGCCGCTCGACGATGCTTGAGGACTCAAGGCCGTGATCTCGTCGCCGACATCAGCGCCGATCTGCAATGCTAATTGGTCCCCAAGCGCAATACCTGGAAGTTTCTCTGTAACACCTGGTTGCTGTGGCAATCGCGGGCGATGCTGCTTAAAAAGACCGCCCCACTCACCTTCTGAAAACGCCCCGTCAAAGGCCCAGAGGCCGGTACCCTGAGCCGCTTCTCGCACTCCAAATATCGTCGCCGCCGTCACAAAGCCTCGCCGCTTTAAAACCACCTCACCGGATACAAACGGTTCAATGGCCAGGGCTTTGGGAAATGCTTTCCGAAATTCCTGAATGGAATGGTCATTGAGACTAAAACCCGCAAGCGCATTACCAGCAGCGATGATCTCGAGATGGGGCTCACCTGAAAGCATCTTGCGCCGGAGGTCCTGTTCGAATCCGCCCATCACAGAGAGAACGACGACCAACGCCCCCACGCCAATGGCCACACCGATGACAGAAACTGTTGTCATGAACGAAAGGCCTGAGCCATGACGACGGGCACTGAACTGCCGCCAAGCCAACCACCAAATCCAGGAGCGCCAGAGATTTATGCGTTTACCTGTCACCCTTTTTCCCTCCGGCACAGGTCGCAGCGCCGTCACGATAACATTCAGTTGAAGCGAAGATCCCTCTAAAAGGAATTCACGCCATACACAGATTTCACGAGCCCTCCACGATACGCCCCATTTGGGGTCGCGCCAACTACTTTTAACCCGATGATTTTATGGTTATTTATGGATTTTATTGAAAATACTTCTAAAGAACTTTGGGACATCTCCGAAAGCACCTTTGTCAGGGTTGCCCCACAAGGGTTTCACTGATGCCTGTCAAACAGGCCATGACCTGGGGCTGGACGACCCAAAGTGGACATTGAAACGCAATTAGAGGGTGTTTCAATCAAACCAGACGGAAGAAGATCCCTTGATCCTTGGCATCTCGTTGATCCCACCATTTATCCGCACAACAAGACAGATCCAGAAGATCCCCGCACCTTAACCCTGCTCCTCGCAAGAGGGGTGGGGTCAGCCTTTTTTAATGATGGACTTGCATGACTTGGGTGGTAAGCTTGTCCGTTACCATTCTTTTTTTCCCATTTCTTTCAGAGGAGTTCCCCATGAGATTGTTGGCCGCCGCGGCTGTTGCTGGCACGTTGAGTTTTTCTGCTTGTGACCAGATCAAGAATATGACCAGTAAATCTGTAAATCTGCAAACAGATGAAGAAAAAGTCTCATACGCCATTGGCCAGCAGATTGGTGGCAACATGAAATCCCAAGGAATCACCGTAAACACTCAGGTTCTAGCCGCAAGTATTGAAGACGCTCTCGGTGGCAAGCCCTCGCGCATGAAGCCCGAAGAGATGCAAGCGGCAATGATGAAGATGCGCGAATCGATGATGGCGAAACAGGACGCTGCCGGTAAAGAGAACAAAGAAAAAGGTGACAAATTTCTTGAAGAGAACAAGAAAAAACCAAATATCAAAGTGACGGCGTCTGGTTTGCAGTATGAGGTGATCGCCGAGGGTAAAGGCAATTCTCCAAAAGCCACCGACACTGTGAAAGTCCATTATGCGGGCACTCTCATTGACGGAACTAAATTTGATAGCTCTTACGACCGCAACGAACCCGCTGAATTCCCCGTAGGCGGTGTCATTCGCGGTTGGACAGAAGCCCTGCAACTGATGAAGCCAGGTGCAAAATTCAAGCTGGCGATTCCATCGGATTTGGCTTACGGCCCACAAGGACGCCCAAGCATCCCACCGAACTCTGTGCTGCTGTTTGAAGTGGAATTGCTTGAAGTTAAAGGCAGCGTAGCCAAAAAATAATTGAAGTCATGTAAGTCATTGACGTGAATGACGTTAGCAAAATCCCCGCAGCCCATAAAGGTTGCGGGGATTTTTGTTTTCGCCGTCTCAACAAAGTCAGGCCAAAGGTAAAATCTCATTGAGCACGCGGCGGCGAGCGGCCTTCAATTGGGATCGCTTGTACTTGGAGTGCGATGCTTTACCCGTGGAGTTAATGTCCCAAGACCTGCGATCCATCACCTGCACCTCAAAGGGAAAAAACGAGAATTCATCATCTCCCGATAACCTTGAAATATTGCGCAGCACCTTAACAAGCTCGGCGATCCCGTTTTGCGCTCGTCCTGCTTCAGTCATCGCATCGAGCTCTTGCTGTAAGCCTTTTCTCAGGATCGTCAATGGTCGAGGTGTACGAATCAATTGACGGCAAGTCATCTGAATCGCGTGATAGTCAACGCCACTGTGGAGATTTTCTTTGCCATCTTCAGGAGGATCCAAATGAAGTTTTTGAACAGCGTTCAGAAATTCCTCTTCTGTGATTTTATCTGTCATCAGCTCGCCGCGAAGCTGCTCAATCCGCACGCGAAACACATCTGCGTCGATGATGGAATTGCGACTACGGGACGGGATGGCATTGGGGAAGCTAATAATGTGACTTTTATAAAGTAGCTTGACCACCCGCATCACATCGCTTTGGGCTTCAGTCACAATTCTCAGGCCCAGCATGTCGTAAATCGTCTCAGCCACATTCGCTCTCTTATGGAGAAGCTTCAATAGCACGGATTCCCTGGATTTCTTGTGCTTCCAATCAATTTTATGCAACTTGACCCGCTGGTCGCCACACTGTAACCAGGTGTCCCCTCGCTCATCGTAGGTTACGACTGATTGAAATCGACCAACAATATCTTCGCGAGCAACATCAATATCCGAGTATCGGAATGCTCCCTCTATATGGGCGATGGTATGCATCACCCTTAAAATAGCGCAACTCCACATGCGCCGCTGATTGTGCTCTGGCGCCCGATCACACGCCCATACCAGCAAGAGTCGAGGATCCGCACAGGTCAAGACCTCTAGCGGTGGCTGCACACCATTTCTCCATTCCTTGGGCATCAGCGAACGCTCGATGAATGCCAATGACTCACAGATTGCGGCGTGCATCAATCTTGCGTCATGGGTCTTATCGGGGTCATACCCATAACTTTTGAGGAAAGCGGCAGCCTCGTTCAAACTTGTCATTTGAATCTCTGGTAAATCAATGGATGAACGACCACCAATCAGGACGTTCATGACAGGCCAGGAAAATGACCAATCATCCAGAATCTTTTTTCGATCCTCAACCATCACAGCGCAACGCTCCAGAATATATTCGTGATAAACTTCATTTATTATAGATGACCGGAATGGAGCACACCAGTATGACAAGATATCTTCTCGTCCTTGCGATGTTCATGAACCCTTGCACCTCGTTGGCCAGTGGCGGCAGTGGCGGTGCCGGTGCCGGCGGACATGAAGCCACTGCCAAGAAGACCGATACACATGGCGGTGCAGCCAAAAAGGCCGATCCTCACGGTCAAGCGCCCAAAAAGTCGGGAGAACATGGAGGAGGACATGGAGGAGGACATGGTAGTGAAGGCAGTGAGGGCGAACCCGAAAAACCAAAATTTGTCGGCCCTAAACGCGAATATAATCCGGGTAAAGTCCTCCCATTCCCAAGCTTCTCGGCGCCAATTCTGGGCGAGACGAAAACCTTGAATTTCAAGCCGCAAAAAGGCCGCGCAAGCATGATTTTCTTTGTCTCAAGCTGGTGCGAACCCTGTCAGGTACTGATGATGGATTTCAAGCAAATTGCACGTAAATACGCAAATACGAACACCGACATCTACTTTGTCTTCGCGCACGACACTAAGGATGATGCGGCCGGTTTCATTAAAGAGTACCAGATTCCACAGAAATCTGTGCTCGCCAACGTCGAGCTCCTTTCCGTGTTCAAAAACCCAGAACTTCCCAGTGTCTATATTGGTGATCGATGGGGTTATATGGCCGACCGATTTTTAAAAATCAAAAAAGCAGACATCGACCGGATTGACCAGTCTTTGGCAAGAATCACAGCGCTTTAATCAGCGAGCACGTCCGGCATCTAGCGATGAAGCAGACTGCAGCATTTCGGGTCGCCAATCTGTGCGAATGGGCACCATGTCATAGTTTTTATTGGATTTCGTGTTACTCAGCATCGATCCGTAAGGTGTTTTTGCAGCACCGCCAATGCTCGTGTCCTCAAAATCGATCTTGGTCTTTGATCCCGCCTTTGAGCGTCCCTCACGGCTGATGACCCGCTCCCGCGTTCCGCCTCCACCGGAAGACTTCCCTTGCTCCTTCGCAGACAAGGTTTCCGAAAGGCCCATGACTAATAAGGCGATCAAGACATGACGACCAACCATACCCACCTCCCGAATTACGCACTCATCGGCACAATTCAGTCAGTTCTTTAAACCAAATCACAAACAAGTCATAAGGCATTGAATTTATTAAGATGATTTGCCATACAAAGTCTGGTATAATTGAAGCAGACTGACACCCAGACTGACACCCAGACTGACACCCAGAAATGGTGCCGTGATTTCCAAGGACGGGAGATCTGAACATGACACGAATGAAACATAGGTCTCAGACGAAATGCTTATGCCTCCTGGCACCGATCATGGTCTGGGGCATTTTGAACTCAGTCAGGTCTCTCGCACAATCAACTGGAGTCGACCTCAAGCCGTTGACCAAACCGCTGCTCAGAGTCGATACCGAGCTATCCCAGATTAAAAGTAATGTGAATGGCAAATATCTGGCCTACGTTCCGACCGGGAAAGCAGGATTACGAATACTGATCCTTGAATCCGGAAAAATCATTGAGCCAAGTGGTTACTTCATCGGTCCATCATTCTTTTGGTCTCCCGATGGCGCGCGACTATTTTTTAGGGAATTACGATCCGAAAACAATGTGACCGTTAGCTATGTTCGCGCCTGGGATATCGTGCAAAATCGCATCATCGAGATCGAAAAATTCCCGGGTTCCAGTGGTTTTCTAACCTTTGATCCACGCGACAATCGCCTTCTTTACATGCACGCCAAAGGTCTGAAGAGCAAAAAACTGATGTTTCCTGATAATCGCCTCGCCTACTGGCAATCGTCCCAGCGAAATGACACTGGTAAATGGGTGATGGCGCAAAAAGGCGGCGTATTCGTCACCGAATCGGGCTTCACAATGCAAAAACTTGACGATGACGGTAGTGGTATTGACTCGTTTGACATATCTCCTGACGGATCATCTGCGGCATGGGCTACAAAATCCGGACGAATTTACACGAGTAAAAACGGTCTTAAACCGGTATTTCTTGATTGGGGCCGCGATCCAAAATGGCATCCGGAGCGCCATCTGGTGGTCTATGCCGGCGGCAGAATGGTCGGCAATCAAGCCTCTGACTATGATCTCAAAGTGGCAACTCCGGGGGCGCGGGGATCTTTTCTAACCGCAACACAGCACACGGCAGAGCGTTGGCCAGTATGGAAACCAGACGGAAAAACAATCCTCTACACAACCGAAGGCACCCATGAACTTCGATCGATGCAGTTTGTACCGCAAATGACAGTCGTCACAAGTCCGGCAACGGAGCCACAATTTCCGGAGACTTTGAAATGAAAGCGCCTGCGCGCAAATCGATGTTGTTTGCTGCTGTATTGATGCCTAGCAACGCACCACTTGCACAGCGACTGCGCGTATTGGAAGCCTTTCTTGAGCCTAAACCTAGTGACCTCATAACCATTGATCCGCAGCAATTACGGGATCAAGGCCCCGTCACCAAAAATGCCGGTAAACTATTTGGGACAATTCGCATCAGTCCACCCAAGGGCTCTTGCTTCACACTGACCGTCGACCAAAGAAAACCTGATCAAACCATCTGCAAACCAACGAGCGTGAAATGGCGCCTCGAAGACCTGGATCGTGAAACTGGCACGCTCACATGGACGCTGAGGACTGGCCCACAAGATTTTGGTACTCCCGTGCGTTGGAAGGCTCCCTATGTGATCGCTAAGACCATGCCGCCAGAGTCCCAATTTTATCACTGGAATAGTACACCTGAATTCTTCAAAAGCTGCGTTCCGCAGCCGGCCAATGCTGAAGGGCGCTTACGTCAAATCGTACTGACAAAATTTAATAACACGAAATGGATCATCCGCTTCCCAGATAAAGACGTCCCAATCCCACCACAAGAACTTCCGCTGCCAGCTCCCGAAGAACCCAAGAAAAAAAAAGGCGGCGGTCACGGCGACGCTCATGGTGAAGGTGAGAAAAAAGAGGCCGATGGACACGGCGAGAAAAAAGAGGCCGATGGACACGGCGAGAAAGCCAAGGTTGCGCACGGGCTTATTCGGATCGAGGATATTGTCGATACCCGCGAGCAGTGGACGATGAACACGGGTCGTGGTTATGAAATGAGTGTTGGTAACTTTATCAGCGACGGCTCCATGCCACCTGGAAAGCGTGGTACATGCCGCTATGTTTACGACTATTTACCGGGTGATTTTTCCATGGGTCGATTGGAGTGTCATCATACGGATCAATATTTGTACGTTTACCTGTTTTTACCCTGCATGGGGCCCATCATCCCGAAGTAGTCAAAAATCAAACAGTCATATCACAGTCATATCACAGTCATATCACAGTCATTGAGTGCTTGATTGACAAACATTTAGCGCAGTCGCAATTTGTAGAAATGCTTTTTACCTTTGCGCAACAGGACACCCGAACCATCGGTAAATTTATCTACCGACAGTACGAATTTAAAATCGCCAATCTTGACGTCATCAATCGTCAAACCGCCTTGTTCAATCAAACGCTTGGCCTCGCTCTTTGTCTCGCAGACCTGTGCCGCCACCAGCAGGTCAAGAATGGGCATGCCATCACCAAACGTACCGCGCGATAACTCCACGATCGGGGCGTCTGATCCTCCGCCACCGCCAAACAGACTCTTGGCTTGATCGCGAGCCTTTTTGGCCTCTTCCTCTCCGTGAATCAGCTTCGTCAATTCATAGGCCAAAATGGTTTTTGATTCATTAATACCGGCATCCTTCATGCCACCAAGGCGGCGCACCTCGTCCACAGGAATGTCCGTGAAATAATACAAACACTTCTCTACGGATGCGTCTTCAACGTTACGGAAATATTGAAATAAATCATAGGGAGAAGTCATATCGGGATTTAACCAGACGGCGCCAGAAACCGTCTTACCCATTTTTGCGCCAGCAGCATTCACCAAAAGAGGAACGGTACAGATAAACGCCTGCTTGCGCTCCCTGCGCCTGATCAACTCCATCCCACCAATCATGTTGCTCCATTGATCGTCTCCGCCCAACTGCACAGTACAATCGAGAGTTCGATTCAAATACAGAAAATCATAGCTTTGCAGGATCATGTAATTGAACTCAAGAAAACTTAATCCTTTTTCATAGCGCTGCTTGAAACACTCCGCGGCCAGCATGCGATTGACTGTAAAATCTGCGCCAATTTCCCGAAGTAGCGGCAGGTATTTCATCTCACGAAACCAGTCCGCATTATTGGTCATGGCAAAATGAGTTGGCGACAAGTCAAGAAATCTCCCAAATTGTTCTTTGAGTCGCTCAATGCGCTGATCGATCAGCTCTTCTGTCAGCATTGACCTCATCTCGGTCTTGCCGGTGGGATCTCCAATCATCGCTGTGGCGCCACCCATCAAAACGACTGCCTTGTGACCGGACTGCTGCCAACGGCGTAGAGCCATAATAGGCATCAGATTGCCAACATGAAGACTTTCAGCCGTTGGATCAAAGCCAGCGTATGCCACGCGTTTACCTGTGGACAGATGACTTTCAAGCTCCTCAGGATGAGCGACCTGTGACAACATGGTACGAGATTCAAGCAATCGCATGAAATTCATAGTGGCACCCGTGGCTTGGACCATAAGCCTGTGAAAATATTTTATAACCGTACGAACCTAGGGCCAAATCATAATTAAAAACTCACCGCATCGCCAGAGTTTAAAGCGGCTCCCCTTCATACTCTGGTAGGGGCAAAGGGGGCTCCTTTGGTAACCTGAAACCTCCGGGTCGATTTTTGATGCCAGGAATTTTCTCTCCCAAAATCGTCCTGATCGCAACGGACGCACACGTCATACCAAAACAGCTGGTGACGAATGCTGCAGTACCCATGATCATCTTCCGACGATCCTTGCTCACGGGATCAAGACTTGCAAGTTCAGGAGGAGTGATATCGGGCGCGTCACTGGGGAACGCCGGTTCCACTGGTAGTCTTATGGGCTCAAGACTGACCACCGTCGGAACATAGAACCGTCCGGTTCTCGGAAACATATGCCGCTTGCGTAAATAAACACGCACCATCTTTGCAAGACTATCATCCCGGGTTTCCGCCAGATCAACAATGCGAATCTGTGTGGGATCCAGACGTCCTCCGGCACCTGCGGAAGTGACGAGTGGAATATTTTGGCGGACGCAGTAGTTGATGAGAGCGCATTTATTGCCAAGTTGATCGATGGCATCGATCACAAAATCCACCTTCCGGTCAAAAATCTTAGCAATCTCGAAACGGTTCACCTGCTCTTCTCTAATACGAATGTCACAGTGACGATTGACGAGTTTGAGACGATCAAAGAGGGCCCGTGCCTTTGACACGCCGACCGTGGACTCAAGTGCTGGCATCTGACGATTGAAGTTATTGATGGAAACCTTGTCAAAATCAATCAGCGTCACCGAACCGACACCACTACGAACGATTGCCTCGGCGCACCAAGAACCAACACCACCCAGCCCGACGATCATCACATGAGCGCCGCGCAGCTTGGCAATACCGCCATAGTCAACAAGCCGGGCCAAACGCTCAAAGCGTCGATCTCGACCGATTATTTTTGAATGTTTTTCTGGAATCGCAGACATGAGATGAAGCCTCGTAGCACCGCCATCGGGGCGTCCTCATACAACAATAACTCACCAACAGGCTACCCCTTTTTACCTGCCCCCGCCCACGTGTTAGCGAAAGTACCCGTTTAGGACATCTGTAAAGATCACTCCAGACTGCCAAAAAACGTTTAAAATACCGAATTTACTTGCTATTTGTTTGACCCTAATCAGTCCCTATGGAGCGGCCCATGAACGCTTCGAGAACTTTAGCTGCGTTGAGTTTGACACGCTGTGCTCAGGCTGAGGAGCCACAACGTAGTTCGCTGAAGAGACTGCGCCATTGGATTCGCATCAATCATTTTTCACCATGTTGTGGCCCTGCTTTTTTGAGTTTGGGTACACCGACATTCCATCAATCGCCCTTAAAATTTGCAACAGATTAAAAAAACGCACATAAATCTGATCGAGAGTGCTAAAATCACAGCCAAAGGCTCATGATTGGCAGTGGATTTGTACCTGGGTGGATTGATGAGTTGTTCTGTGTCCGTCCCGGCCATACACTAAACAACAATCAATCTTAGGTGAAATTGAATTGTTTTTGGGGTGAGACCATATGAACGAATTGGCAAAGTTCACAAAAAATTTGTTTTTTGCCCTGGGATTTGGCGGGTCGTGTATGGCGGCGATGGCCCTTGGCGTGGACGTTTTGCCGGTGCCGCAAGAGGACCATGCCGCGCTTACCATTGAACGCAGTTTATACGGTGGTTTCACCACTTCTGACTTCATGTTTGT